>JBFYLF010000045.1:0-8702 GCA_041305505.1 Methanothrix sp.
TGGGCGATTGATATTGATCCTGTCATTGCGGTGGTATCCTTAGAATTTCTGGTCAGACTCCAGGATTCAAGCCCACCCACACAAAACAGCGAGGAACCAATTGTTTATATCTATAGACCCAAGGGGTCCATAGCTCAAGATAGACGGATTTGATGGCAACACATCGTCTTCGCTCTGCGAAGACTTTATGTTGAATGTAATTAATTCTGGATATAATTTTTTTAACCCTTTCATTTCTAGTGGAAGATTGGATTGGACCCGGCCATGCGATGGATTATACCGCCTCGCGGTGGCAGGATCTGGCTTGAACTTGGCACCTCTTTGCGATGGGCCGCCAGAAAACTATTTATAGAAATGAAGAAAGACTTATCTGTTCAGCCAGCGCATTTCTTCAGGCATATAGCGATTGGAGTGTCCAGGTGTTCGACAATTTATCTCGCGAAGATGCTGACAGTTCAAAATCTGATCCCTGTGAGGCCAACCTATCATATCCACATAATTTAATAAAAAAAGATTTATTTCAAAAATTTCAAGATGAAATAAGCGAGCTGAAGCTTGAAATTCTATTATTGCGGGAAGAGGTATTAAAAAACAGGCAGCGCATAATTGCCTTGGAAAGCAAGAAGAAATCCAACGGCAAGGAGGTCAGAAGACGTGTTGACTCAATGCTGCTGCTGCTCGTCGATTATGGCGGCTCTTTGACCTCATCGTCAATCAAAGCCTATATGGGATTGAGCAAAGACGAGCTATATAGAACGCTGAAATGCGCCAGGGATGAGGATTTGATTGAGGTCTCGCCAGATCCCCGGGACAGAAGGGGATATATTTTTAGCATAAAAACAGATGCTTCCAGGAACAATCAGGATTCTTAATTGAGCTAAGAGGCACCTTCATCATTCTCCTGGCGCAATTTCCTGCATGGTGAGGCAGGCCAAATTGATTTTAAGCTTAATTATTATTACAAAAAATATATAAAGCAGCTATCTCCTTTTCAAAATGGGCAAGGAGATATTGCCATTAAAATCCTTAGCGGAGCGAAAGCGAATTGTTGTTTTCATAAGAATCGAGCCCCATTTGAGCTATATTTTAACCATTACAGATTTGCTATTTTAAAATTGATTTATATCTATAGATCCAGCGAAGTCTTCTATCGAACCTGCTAAGAATTCATTCAGCTTTTCGCATTCGCTCCGCGAAGATTCTATGCTACGAGAAATTAATTCTACATATAATTTTTTTAACCCCTTTATTTCCAGTGGAACAATGGTGATAGATCTATCATCTAGCGAGTTCTGGACGTTTTGTTTCCATTCCCAGGAGCTCATCTTCTGAGGGAGCCATACAGGCACCTTTTTAAGAAGGAAAGAGGCTAGGGATGTTCCGCTAAAGATGTAGCGAGGTGACTATATGCCCGTGAGCAAGAAGCAGCTTGAAAAGCTGAATAAGATAAAGAAGGCCAAGGCAGAGGATCTCTCGAAGCAGGCAGATGCAGGGAGCAAATCGGCAAAGAAGAAGCTCAAGAAGCTGGAGAAGAAGATCAAGTAAGTACAGGATTTTATCGATTAAATTTTCTTTTTAGTAGTTAATAAAAACTCGTGTTATGTAGCTACGCATATCATAAAATACATCCATCTTGAGTCTGGCCTTGCCCGAAGCTCGTGCCGCCAGCCGGGGGTGGAGCGAGCCGTGTGGCCGCACAGAAGATTCAAGCTCAAATTTAATTGCCAGCCCTAACCTCATAGGCTTATATACATCCTATAGCTTTTAGGTAGAAGTGAAGATAACTTGTTGGTATGGCAATGGAAGCCCAAAGGCATTTCACGATTTTTGCCTTCAGAATCAGGGGAAGTCCATTTCTCTAAAATTGATAAATGAATCGGTGCCTGTCAGAGGAACAGTGTATCGCTATGATATTGAATCAGGCGATTCAAATGGCATCTTTGTCCTTCTCACCCGAGCGGTAACTCATCCGGCATTCTATTGTCTTGAGGACATTGAGAGCCTGCATACCACGCGGGCCGCCATCGAGACCAATGCATGACCGAAATTAATGAGCTCTCTTTGCGGCGATATCAGCTCTTAGAGGCAATTTCCCAGGCAGCAAATGAGATCAAGGTAATAGATGATCGGCTAGGTCTCCTGCGCCTAATCTCGCTCGAAGTATGACCCACGATTGGGATTGACAGCAAAGTGCTATTCTAAGTATCTCTTAAGAGAAAACGCTTGCAAGTTCGGGTCGGTGAACCTGGACTTGAGGAAGCCCTTGAAAGAAAAGGGGTGAGATTTTAAAGCATGACCATGCTCTTTGCATATCGCAAATATGCTCCACCATTCACCCATCTTGCCCTGTGACCTTGGCGCACGCATCGTCCGGGCCCGGGAGGTCTGCTTGAGGGCCCGGGGCCCAGGTATACCACCATTCTCCGGAGCGTCCTAACATCCTCCGAAAGAACTGCAGGTCGTTCTCTAAATTTTAAGCTGATCACCCCATTGCCGACCTAGACAGCATCTCCAGCGCCCTCTCTACCCGGCTTCGCCTCTCCGCCAGCCGCTCTTCTCCAGCAGCAATCTGCTCCAGACGATCCCGGATCATCCTCTCGGTCTCCGCCGGAGCCGGTCCACCCTTGTTGGCCCGCAGGGCGACGTTGCTCCTTGGGTCAAGCGCCCCCTCAAGGTCCTCTCTGGAGAAGCCCCGCTCGCTGGCCTTAAAGCCAGCAATCTCCAGCGCGATCCGATCCAGCTCTGCCAGGTCGGGCCTTTCCCCCGCGGCTGCTATCCTGCCGACTATGCTGTGAGCCGTTCTGAAAGGCATCCCGGTGATCCTCACCAGTGAGTCAGCGATCTCAGTTGCAGTGGAGAAGCCCGCTCCTGAACTTGTCTCCAGCCGCTCCAGGTTGAACTTCAGAGAGGTGAGGCAGCCGTCCAGTATTCGAACTGTGCTTTTCGACCAGTCTACTGCCCTCCAGAGATGTGGCGTCACCTCCTGAAGGTCCCTGTTGTAGCTCATGGGCAGAGCCTTGCATATGGAGAGCGCTGCCACGAGGCTTCCCATCACAGAGCCAGCCCTGGCCCTGGCGAGCTCAGCCGTGTCAGGATTCTTCTTCTGGGGCATGATAGAGCTCGTAGAGGCATAGAGGTTGTCGAGCTCCAGATATCCGAACTCCGATGTCGACCAGAGCACCAGCTCCTCTGCCAGGCGGCTGAGATCAACCATCAGGATGGCCAGATCTGACAGAACCTCAAGGATGAAGTCGCGGGTGGATACTGCGTCCATGCTGTTCTCCACGAGGCCGTCGAAGCCCAAGAGCCTGGAAGTCAGATCCCTGTCGATCTCAAAGCCCGTCGAGGCGAAAGCAGCAGCTCCCAGCGGGCTCAGATTGACCCTGGAGTATGCTTCTTCCATCCGGGAGAGGTCCCTTGCGGCTGCATCGGCATGCGCCAGGAGATGATGGGCAAGAGTTGTCGGCTGGGCGTGCTGGGTGTGAGTGAATCCGGGTATGATCGTCTCGGTGTGCTTTTGCGCCAGCCTGACCAGGGTTTCTATCAGGCGAAGCTGCCCGGCCATCAGACCAAGCATCTCTTCACGGAGCGCCAGGCGAATGCAGGTGGCCACCTCGTCATTCCTTGAGCGGCCTGTGTGCATCCTGCCACCCTCGGGACCGACCTTCAAGATGACATAAGCCTCAATTGCCTCATGAACGTCCTCGCCGGGGCCCAGAGCCTGGGGGCCCTGATTCATCAGATCGTCTAAAGCAGCCTTGATCTTCGAGCATAGCTCAGATGAGACCAGGCCCTGCTGCAAAAGCATTACCAGATGGGCCTTATCGACGAGCAGATCTGCCAGAAAGATCCTCTCGTCCGCCTCTCTGCTCGATAGAAAGTCCAGAACATCCTGACGGCTCTCACCAAGACGTTGATCTCGAAACATATCAGGTCGTGTAATTCGCGTTCACATTCACATACTCATGCGTCAGATCGCAGCCAAACCCGCGGGCTGTGGCGCTTCCAAGGCCAAGATCGATGTTGATCTGGATCGCGTCCCCTTTCATGATCTCCTTTGCCCTGTCCAAGACGCCGTCAACTATCCTGCCCCTCTCGACCAGTGAGACATGCAGGCCCTCGCCCTTCGCTCCCGCGCCCTCCAGGCCCAGTGTGATCCTCTCCGGGTCCATCTCTGCGCCCGAGTATCCCACAGCGCAAATGATCCTACCCCAGTTAGGATCTGCTCCGCAAACAGCCGTCTTGACGAGGCTGCTACGTGCGACGGCTTTTGCAGCCATCCTGGCATCCTTCTCGCTCGATGCCCCTGAGACAAAAACCTCGAAGTACTTGCTCGCGCCTTCACCGTCCCGAGCCATCATCCTGGCAAGCTCGATGCATACGTACCTGAGAGCCTCCAGGAAGTCCTCCTCCCTTCCTTTCGCCTTGCCTGTGGCAGTGATCAGGACTGTGTCGTTTGTGCTGGTGTCACCGTCTACAGTGAGCATATTAAAGCTGTCTTTTACTGCATCAGAGAGGCACTCGCGAAGCTTCGCGGCTGGTAGGTCTGCGTCGGTATAGAGGAAGCAGAGCATTGTGGCGACATTCGGCTCAATCATTCCCGCTCCCTTGACAATTCCAGCCACCCGAAAGCCCCCATGCTCGACTGCGATCTCCTTTTCCTGGGTGTCGGTTGTCATGATCGCCCGCTCGGCCTCTGAGCTGGCCTGTCCATCGCAACGAAGCATGACCCTAGCCTCTTCGAAGAGGCTCCCGATCTTCTGCAGGTCCAGGTACCTCCCAATGACCCCGGTTGAAGCCACGCCTATCCTGGCCTCGTCAGTTCCCAGAAATTCTGCAAAGAGCCTTGCCATGGCCCTGGCATCCTCCAGACCTCGCCGCCCCGTGTAGGCATTTGCGCAGCCGCTGTTGGCTATCACTCCATCCAGGCGTCCTCCTGCCAGGTTTTGGGCGGTGACCTCAAGCGGAGCGGCACGCACCCGGTTGGTTGTGAACATACCGGCTGCAGTGCCCGAGGCGGCAATCAATGCGAGACCGTATTTTCCCACTCGAACTCCCGCGGCCCGCACGCCAGGTATGGCACAGATCCCGCCCTCAATTCTCTTCATGCCTCATCCCCAGGCCAGAAATGATGTCGCCCCTGGTCACTATTCCAACCAGCCGACCCTCCTCGACCACAGGCAGCCTGTTGATCCGATGGCGTGTCATTATCCCGGCAGCCTCCTCTATAGTATCGTCGGGCCCCACCTCGTGCAGATTCCTGCTCATGACCGTCCCGACCTTCTTCTTAGGAATCTCGTCTATGGAGGCACGCATCCTCTCCCATTTCACGAGATCTCTGAATGGGACCTCGAAGACCTCGAAGGGGCTCGGAAGCCAGAGACCGCCTTCGCTCTCATCCACGGACAGCAGCCGCAGGAGGTCCGATTCCGATACAACGCCCACAATCCTCTCGCCATCGAGAACTGGAAGTCCGCTGACCTTGTTTTCCCTAAGCAGGCGTGCAGCCTCGCTAATGAGGGAATCCACCTGGACTGTAATGGGCTTGACGTTCATGACATCTCTGACTCTCATCTCATTCACCGTCTTTAGATCTTCATCATCAGGGGGCAATGCCCGCATGCCACAGTCCCGTCTTCTCATCGAGACCCGCCATGAGGTTCATGTTCTGGATCGCCTGGCCCGAAGCGCCCTTCACAAGGTTGTCTATGGCCGAGATGACGACCAGCCGATCACTGCCCTTCTCAGGCTCAAAGGCTATGTCACAGAAGTTCGAGCCGCGCACCGAGGAGAGCTTGGGTATGCCGTCAGACATTCGAACGAAAGAGGCGTTCTTGTAGAATTCCCCGTAGATCGAGGCCACCTTGGACCTATCCTGCAGCGTCTCCTCGGCACCGGGTCGGGCGAATACGTGGGCAGTTGTGAGTATGCCCCGGACCGAAGGCACCACATGGGGAGTGAAGTTCACCTTGATGCCGGGAGAGAGTCTGGATAGCTCCTGCTTGATCTCAGGGACGTGCCTGTGCGTTGTGAGCTTGTAGGGTATGACGTTCTGGGACATATTCGGGTAATGAGAGGTCTCAGTCGGCCCCACGCCGGCACCGGATATGCCTGACTTCGAGTCATAGACAATCCTCTCGACGAGCCCGGCATCTGCCAGCGGGGCCAGGGCCAGGATGGCTCCGGTCGGATAGCAGCCAGGGTTTCCGACGAGATTTGCCCGTGACACCTCTGGATGAAGCTCAGGCAGTCCGAAGACCGCCTCCCTTGGAGCGCGGTGCTTGGTGCCATATGTCTTCTCGAAGACATCGGTTGGCAGGCGGTAGTCTGAGGAGAGGTCAATTACCCTGGTGCCTGCCTCGAGAAGCTCCGGCACCCAGTCCATGGCAGTCCCGTGGGGGACGGCAGTGAAGACTATGTCGCAGCGCTCTGCTGCCTCTCTTGCGCTCAAAGCCTCGAAGCTCAGGGTGCAGATGCTCTTCAAATGAGGATGGACCACTGTGACAGGCTTTCCCGCCAGCTTTCTGGATGTGACGGCAACCACATTTGCCTCGGGATGATTTGCTAGGAGGCGCAAGAGCTCTCCGCCGGTGTAGCCCGAACCGCCGACTATTCCTACATCTATCATAAAAATCACCATGAGCTAATGATATAAAATCACCGCGCCCCTATCTGCATAACGATCTGGAGAGCTGCCAGAGGCCCTCTGCCGCTCTTTCAATCCGCTCTCTTCCCTCGAGTGGGGCCAGCCAGCGCTCCGGAATCCAGGAGGCTCCATGTAATGCGCCATAAAGGGATCCTGCTATGGAGGCTATGGAATCTGTGTCGCCTCCGCCGCTGGCAGCCTTTATCAGCCCCTCCTCGGCTCCGAACCGGAGGAAGCAGTAGAAGGCAGCAGGGACCGTCTCGGCTGCCAGGGGTGATGTCCTGATCAGCTCCAAGGCGTCAGACGGCTTCATCTCCATGAGAGATCCTGCCCAAAGTAGCCTCTCTGCAAAGTCCTCGTCCAGGCGGCTGGCCTGGGAGGCTGCGCTCCGAAGTATAGCATCCTTAGGAAGGCCGTGAAGAGCCAGAGCCACAGCAGCGGCTACGGCGACGGCTGCCGCTCTTGCAGCGGGAGATGTATGCGTCGGAAGGCTCTGCAAATCTGCGTAGCTCTTTACGATGTTCAGGTCGAAGTGGTAAAGAAGGCCTATGGGAGCTGCCCTCATGGCTGAGCCACATGTGGGAATCGCCAGCCCCGAATGCTGCCAGTCTGCTCCGGCGATCAGGCTCTCCACCGCGGAGCTTGTGACAAATCCCACCCCCCGATTCTGCCTCCCATCAAGCGTCCAGATGCTACCCCATGAGGCCAGCTTATCTGCAAACCTGGATGGAGAAAAGCCGTAGCATTCGATCAGAGATTCAGCCAGGAGAAGTGTCTCCTCTGTGTCATCGGTGAACTGCCCTGCCAGGAGGCCCGAATGAAAGTGGCCCTCGATCGGCGCCATCATATCTCGAATCGGGCCGAACTTCGACGAAATCTCCAGGGCAGTGTAGCCCTCGGTGGGCATTCCCAGGGCGTCGCCAACTGCTCCACCGAGAAGGCAGCCTCTGAAGCGGTCCAACAATTGCATGAGTGGAATGTCTGCATCGACCTGGGACTAATATCCATCGGGACAGCCCGTCTGGACGGCCAGCTCTCGGGCAAAGGATTAATTCGCGGCAGTGCTTAAAACCCTTCAATTGTGGAGGATCATAACGAATCTCGATATTTCCGGGCTCATCTCCATGCCTGGGACGCCGACTACCTTCGCCGGGGCCGGGTCTGGGGTGGCGCAGTCAGGGGCCTGCCCGACCTTCCGAAGGGCTCGCGGGTTCTGGAGATGGGCTGCGGCGACGGAAAGAGCCTCTCGGCCATGCCCATTGGCTGGAAGGTGGTTGCATTGGACCTCTCCCCGCAAGCCCTGCAGCTGGCCCGAAAGGTGAAAGAGAGCGGCAGCTTTATCCTGGCCGACGGCTGCCGCCTGCCTCTGCAATCGGAGAGCTTTGATGCAGTCTTTGCCATCCATGTAGCCGGCCACCTCTTTGAGGAGGAGCGAAGGGCTCTGGCAAGTGAGGCGGCGCGGGTGATGCTGCCTGGGGGTCGGCTCTTCTTCAGGGATTTCTCCAGGGAGGATATGCGGGCGGAACAGGGAGAGGAGGTCGAGCCGGGGACATTTCGGCGGAGGAGCGGGATAATCACCCACTACTTCGATGAGAGGGAGGTGGAAAGTCTCTTCTCCGGGCTGGAGAAGGACTTCATCAGCACCCGCCGCTGGAATATGCGAATAGGAGGAAAGGCGATGGTGAGGGCCGAGGTGGAGGCGGCCTTTGTCAAGATCTGATGTCCGGAAAGTCGAACTGGCCCGGCATGAAGTTGGTGGCGTTCGCCTCGTATAGGTCCAGCTCAAGTATGGTGTACTCTATCTCGTCTCCCACTTCGGTTGTCTCGAAGACCATGGGCTCGTTGTAGTGGTAATAGCCATAGACCTCATCGAACTTTCCAGCGCTTGAGTTCCAGCTTTCTCCGATGGTGAAATAAAGACCATAACTGCTATCTCTTACACCGTCTATCTCAATGGCATCCTTGGCCCTCAGATAAACCGCGAGCTTGGCCTTATCCCACCGGTCTGTGAGCACTGCTACGGTATCCATCGTCCAGTTGTTGTAAATGACCAGCA
>JBFYLF010000046.1:0-8655 GCA_041305505.1 Methanothrix sp.
AGATCTTCCTGCCGCAGGTGAATTCATCCATACTCGAAGTGTGCCTATCTCTTCAGCCGTGAGGCTGAGATTTGCAGTGCAATAAGGCTCTTTCGAGAGGCTCCTGAACATATCGTATCCATCGGCCCTGATCTGGTCTATGAACATCTCGATCTTGTCCATCGGCACTTGATAGCGGTCGAGGACACGGGAGAATATCTCAATCGATGTCTCATACTCTTCAGGTATCACATCATCGGCCCCCAGATCGTGCAGGGGCTTCATCTCCTGGATGTAGCGGGTTCTGGCTATGATGAAGATATCCGAGTTTAGCCTTCGGCCAAGCTCTGTTATTCTCCTGGTGGACGAAGGATCTGAGATGGCAATCACCAAGACCCTGGCATCTCTTATTCCCACGTGCCTCAGCACAGACTCCTGGGCTGCATCCCCGAAATAGATGGGCTCACCCTGTTTTATCTCGATGCTCACTATCTCAGGATCAGTTTCAACTATCAGGTAGGGGATATTCTCTATCTTTGCAGACCTTGCAACATTTCTGCCGTTCACACCGTATCCGACTATGATCAGATGATCTTTCAGAGGAGAAGTCGCCTGCGGCATTGACGGATCTGCTCTGGCCTTGAGCTTTTCAGGAAGTGGCAGGCGCAGCATGCCAGCAGCCACATGCGGCGAGGCCGCCATTATCAGAGACGTTGCTGCCATTGTCAGCACAGTCACATCCAAAAAGAGCTGGTAGTTATCTGGCGAGAGCAGGCCGCTCTCGAATCCCACCCTGGATAAAACGAACGAGAACTCGCCAATCTGGCTCAATGCCAGGGCGACCAGGACTATGATTCTGATGGGAAGCCCGAGAATTGATATTGCAAAGCCCGCGACCAATGCCTTGATCGCCATTGCAGCCAGTGAGAGGACGATGATATACCCAGGATTTTGAATCAACAGGCCGACATCAAGTAGCATTCCTATGGATATGAAGAAGAAGCTTGTGAAAGCGTCACGAAGGGGTGCTATATTTCCAAATGCCTGATGGCTGTAGGGCGATTCTGATATTATCAATCCAGCCAGAAAGGCTCCAAGCGCCATTGAGAGTCCTGCAAGAGATGTCGCAAAGGCCACGGCCAGACATATGGCAACTATGCAGAGCAGGAACAGCTCCCGATCTCCCGTCTTTGCTATGTGATAAAGCACCCGAGGAACCAGCCATTTGGCAGAGATTATGATCAGGACGATAAGGCCTATGCCTTTGGCAGCAACCAGAAGCGGAGAATCGCTTACCGTCTGGGTGGCCCCTGGAAGGAGGGGTATCATCAGCATCATCGGGACTACTGCAATATCCTGAAAGATCAGAAGCCCCAGTGTCGTCCTGCCATAAAGGCTGTCGAACTCCTCGCGCTTCTGAATTATTCGAAGGACTATGGCAGTGCTGCTCAAGGATACCAAGAATCCAAGCAGCATCGCCTCTCCGACTGGCAGGCCCAGCTTCAGCATTATCAGGAATACGAAGAGCGCAGTCAGAAAAACCTGGAGAGATCCGCCGATCAGGACGTACTTCTTGAGCTTGATGATGTCCTTTAATGAGACCTCGATTCCAACGGTGAATAGAAGGAGGATGACTCCTATCTCGGCGATGAAGTCCACCTGCTCTGATGCTCCTATCAGGCCCAGGCCATCTGGTCCGGCCAGGACTCCGGTTAGCAGAAATCCAACTATTGTGGGAGCCCGAAGCCTGTGGAACATGAAGAGAACAGCTACTGCGAGCAATATCACGACTACAATTGATTTGAGAGACTCCAGTTCCATTCTTCCAACGCCTGCCCGGATGAGTTCAAGTTCGATCCGATTTAAGTATTCTGATGAACAGATCCGCCCGCGCTCTCAAATGATCGAGCAGCCTGAAAAACCACGCTCCTTCCTCCCCTGCCACGGAAATGACGGCTCCGCTCCATCTTCCTCCCTCAAGCCCGACATCTGAGAATTTCAGGTCGAATGATCTCAGTCCTTCGGGAGCAGTCTTCATGTCCATCATGTGCCACCAGAGGACAGTCCAGCCAGAGCCTCTGGCCGCCAGAAGCAGCTCTTCGGCCAGATGCAGATCCTCAGGATCTAGATAAGGAGGATCTATTAGCATCAGGCCCGGAGAGCTGCATGATGAAGACCCTTCGAGAAGAGATAGCAGTCCATAAAAGCCGTCTGCCAGGTGAAATGAGAACTTTGCAGGATGCTCTGATGCGTTTGCCTCTTCGCTCAGATAGCTTTCCCAGGATTCTGCCACATCAGGGGAATCGTCCCAAACCTCTGCTCGAAGCTCTGCCTCTCTCATAAGGGAGAGCTCATGGACCAGCCTGGCGGAGCCTGGATAGATCAGAGATCCGGAATCCGGATTCCTGTTTAAGTCAGAGAGAATCCTGAAATACGGAAAAGCGCAGAGGGCGGGCAGAAGAGGCAGCAGCCTTCCTATTCCGCCCTCCCATTCGCCAGGGCTCTTAAGGAGATAGCAAGGGCGGCCCACATGGCTTTCGGCATAAACCAGCCTCGCCCCAGAGGCGAGGATGAAGTTCGCAGCCTCCGCCAGGAGCAGATGCTTCCAAACGTCTCCGGCATTCCCGGCATGAGTTCTGTGATCGTAGCAGCCCATTTGAGAAGGCTGTTTTTCACTGCTGGTACATCTTCCTGGCGATTTGGAAGGTCTCTGGCTGGCAGTTGCAGTCCTTTTCCCTAAAAGATCATCTTCTTCCAAGGAAAAGCTGGCAGACCTTGGGATCATCCAGCAGGCCCTTGGCGGGGCCATCAAGGCGGTTTCTGCCCATCTCCAGGATGTAGCCTCTATCGCTTATGGCCAGAGCCCGGCGTGCATTTTGCTCGACCATCAATATGGTCACGCCAATATCATTTATGGCCTTGATCTCGGCGAATAGCTGGCTCATGATCTTGGGAGAGAGCGCAGCAGACGGCTCATCCAGCAGGAGTAGATCAGGCTTTGTGACCATGGCTCTGCCGACGGCCAGCATCTTCTGCTCTCCGCCGCTCAGCGTCCCTGCCCTCTGTCCCATTCTATCTGCGAGGTCGGGGAACAAACCTAGCACAAAATCCTGGCGCTCTTTATTCTCTCCTTTTATCAGAAATCCGCCAATCTCAAGGTTCTCTCCTACTGTCAGGGATGGAAAGATATTCCTCTCCTGGGGAACATAGCCGAGCCCAAAACGGACCAGATAGTCCGGATTCTTTGCTGTGATATCCTGGCCCTGATAGAGAATTCTGCCCGATCGCTGCCTTGTAAGCCCGAAGATGCTCTTCATCAGGGTTGATTTGCCGCAGCCGTTCGGGCCTATGATGGTCACAATCTCTCCGCTTGAAACATGCAAAGATACCGCGTGGATGATGTCCTCGTCAGTATATCCGGCTGTAACCCCTTCAAGATCAAGCATCAAGACCCATCCCAAGGTATGCTTCGAAGACGCGCCTGTCAGATATGACCTCTTCCGGCTGGCCGTGGGCCAGGACGCCTCCCTTGTTCAAGACATAAAGCTCATCCGAGAGGGCCAGGACATATGGTATGCTGTGCTCGATTATCATTATGCTCAGGCCCCGCTCGTTGAGGGACTTTATCCGCTCGATAAGCCTCTCAGAGAGGGCAGGGTTTACGCCTGCAAACGGCTCATCCAGGAGCAGCAGCTTGGGATGGGCCATGAGAGCCCTTGCCATCTCTAGCATCTTCTTCTGCCCGCCTGATAGGGAGCCAGCATACTCATCTTTCAAACGCACCAGATCAAAGAATTCCAGAATATCGGCGGCTTCTTCTTCAATTGATCTCTCTTCTGCCCTGACAGCATGCCGTCTCAGCAGAGGGTTGAGGATCTTCTCCCCCATCTGCCCCTGAGCCCCGAGCATCATATTCTCAAGTACGCTCATCCTGGAGAGGGCGCGAGGTATCTGAAAGGTTCTGATCAGCCCGAGACGTGCTATCTCATGAGCAGCAAGTCCCAGGATCTCTCTTCCCTGGAAGATTATGCTTCCGGAGTCAGGGGGCACAAACCCTGATATGATCTCAAAGAGGGTGCTCTTGCCAGCTCCGTTGGGTCCTATTAGGCCGACGATATCCCCCTCCCGGATGCCAAGGCTGCATCCGTCCAGGACACGAAGGCCGCCGAAGCTTTTCCTGGCGTCCTTTACTGTCAGGATCTCATCTGCCAATGGCCAGCTCCTCCTTTCGACCGAATAAGCCCTGAGGCCGGAACATCAGCAGGGCTATCAGTATCAGGCCGATAAGAACCATGCGAAGCGCGCTGGCTGCAGAGGGGCTCAAGTCGATGTACCCCTCAATAAAGCGGCTTCCGCTGAAAAAGCCCCAGAGAAGGAGGGCCCCTATGACAGTTCCACGGCTGTTTCCACTGCCGCCCATTATGACCATGATCCAGGCATAGAACGTCTCAACAGGCTGAAAGTTCATTGGATTGATGTACTGAAGATAAAATGCCAGAAGAGAGCCGGATAAGGCTGCAATGGCAGATCCGATGAATAGGGACTGAAGCTTGTAGTGGAAAGCGTTCTTGCCTAAAGAGACCGAGACAAGCTCATCGTCCCTTATGGATTTTAGAACCCTGCCCCAGGGCGATGCAGCCAGAACCTCGATAAGGGCATAGACTGCGATGAGCGATACCGCAACTATCCCTGCTAAAAGCAGGTTATAGTCCTGGGAGGATACTAGGTCCTGGAGGGGCCTTGGATAGCCATAGAGCCCGAAGGAGCCCCTCGTGAGCCAGGACTGGTTTAGCAGGAGGAACCTCAATATCTCAGAGAATCCCACGGTGACTATGGCAAGATAATCCTCACGAAGCTTGAGCGTGGCCACTCCGAGAAGTGCTCCAGCAGCGCCGGCCAGGATCATCCCAGAGAGGACTGCGAGAGGCAGAGGAACTGCATTCATGCTCAGGAGCACTGTGGAGTAGGCTCCTATTGCCATGAAGGCCACATGCCCGAAGTTGAGGAGGCCGGCATAACCCCATTGGAGGTTGAGCCCCAGAGCGAATATGGCATAAATTCCGGCTGAGAGGGTTATTGATATCAGATAGTCTATCAAGTCATATCATCCTCCCATGATCCCTTTAGGCCTGAAGAGGAGAACGGCGATCATTATAAAAAAGCTCACTGCAACCTTGTACTCTCCGGGCAGAAAGGCTGTGGAGACCTCCTGGGCGAGGCCGATGACAATTCCTCCTGCCATGGCTCCATAGGCATTTCCGATGCCCCCCAGTATTGCTGCAGCGAAGACTGGAAGGATGATTGACCAGCCCATACTCGGATTGATGTGGGTTACAAGTCCATACATTATTCCGGCAAGGGCCGCCAGCCCCATGCTTATCCCCCAGGTGGATCTGATGACCCTGTCCACATTTATGCCTGATATCCTGGCAAGGTCTGCATTGTCTGCCAGGGCCCTCATGCTCTTTCCTAAAGAAGTCCTGCTCAAGAGCAAGTGGACCGACAGCATGGCTGCAAAGGCAATCAGCACCACCGCAATTTGAAATTCAGTGAAAACGATGCCACCCATGCTAATGCCCTCACGAAGCGGCAGAGCGAACCTTTTGACATCCGGATTGAAGATCGCTATCAACGAATTCCTCATAAAAAGAGAGACCCCTATGGAGAGAATCATTATTGTGGTCCTGGTGGCCCTCCTGGAACGCATGGGCTTCCATGCCAGGCTGTCGAGCACGACTGCAATCGCCGCCACAAGGATCATAGCCATAAGAGCCGAGGCTATGAAGTCGATCTTCAAGCTCGCGGAAAAGAGGAAGGTGAGATAGGCACCCAGGGTCATGAATTCGCCGTGAGCAAAATTGGCAAAGTTGAGGATCTTGTATGCCAGGGAGAGGCCTATGGCCGCCAGAGCGATAATAGAGCCCAGAATTATCCCGTTAGCAATAAGCTGCTCGATCATATACCCCAGAGACTGAAATTGGCTAGGTATTTTGCCTATTTTTATCTTTCCCTTCCAGGGCCTTGCCGTGGACCGAATTTCTTACGGCAGGCTGCGACAGATATTTATCTCTTCTCCAAGGTTAGCCTTCAGCCTGAAAAGCAATTATATGGGAGGGTTTTACATGAAGATTTCAAGAGCATATTTAATCGCAGCTGCTCTAACTTTGGCTATCCTCTTTTCTGGTTGTATCGAGAAGGAGGAAGGGGTCAGCGGCGTCGCATCACCTGGAGAGATCAAGATAGGAGTGATTCAATCGTTGACAGGCGACCTGGGAACATATGGGGGCGCCATGACAGATGCCATGAAGCTGGCAGCCAGGCAGATCAACGAGAACGGCGGAGTTCTTGGCTCCCAGATCAAGCTGATAGTTGAGGACGATCAGACCAGCAATATAGCTGCCGTTGATGCCGTCAACAAGCTGGTCAAGGTGGACAGGGTCCCTGTCATAGTCGGGGCTACGGGCAGCGGTCCGAGCATGTCCATAATCGACATCACCACTGGAAGCGGTGTCCTGCAGATATCCTCATCGAATACGGGCACGGAGTTCACCTCATATGACGACAGCGACCTCTACTTCAGAACTGCCTCATCCGATGCATTGCAGGGAGCGGCTATGGCAAAGCTTGCCAGGGAGGAGGGATACGTCACGGCTTCTAGCATTGTGATCAATAATCCCTACGGGGTTGGCTTTGAGGATGTCTTCGTCAAGGCCTTTGAGGCTGATGGCGGCCAGGTTCTTGAGAAGGTCAGGTACGATCCGTCCCAGACTGTATTTGACTCTGAAGTACAGAAAATTGCCGACAGCCAACCGGACTTTGTGATGATGGTCTCCTATCCTGAGACGGGAAGCCTGATCCTCAAGACTGCTTATGAAAAGGGAGCATTGAGCGGCATGCCGTGGCTGCTCTCTGAAGGACTTATGGCCGAGAACCTGGCCGATTTGGTGGGCAAGAACTCCTCAGGCGGATACATAGCTGCGGGGCTAGTGGGTCTGACGCCAGATCCAAGTGCAGGCGGTCAGGCTTATGAGCAATTCAGATCGGCATATGCTGCCGAGTACAGCATTGACCCAGGAATCTACTGCTCCAACAGCTACGATGCCCTGGCAGTTGTAGCCCTGGCAATGGAGCATGCCAAGAACGCAACAGGTCGGGATATCGCCAACTCGATCCGAGCCGTCTCGAATCCGCCGGGAGATGAGGTCTCGGACCTGAAAGATGCCCTGGAGCTGATTCGAGATGGCATTGAAATCAACTATCAGGGAGCCTCGGGTGAGATATCATTCGATGAACAGGGAGATGTCAGCGGCACCTACTCAGTCTGGTCTGTTGCTGAAAACGGAAGCATCATTTTCGGGGAGAAGGTTTCTGTCTGAATTGGCCCGGTGTCCCCTCTTTATTCTTTTTCTTTTTTTCTTCAATAATTTGCATCGAGTCTCTGATGCCAAGATTGATATACACTCTCTCTCCACCAACCCGCCAGGCAACAGTCCCGATAGAGGGTTGCTGTCCAAGAATTCGGATAAGAAGCGAGAGTGCAGCTTTGAAGATACTTCTCATGGGAAACCCCAATGTGGGAAAGAGCGTCATCTTCTCCCGGCTGACTGGAATAGGCGTCATCTCGGCAAACTATCCTGGCACAACTGTGGAGTATACCGAAGGCAGCATGAAGCTTGGCGGGCGGACGGCAACCTTAGTGGATGCTCCAGGCGTCTATTCCCTCGACCCCACCACAAGGGTAGAAGAGGTCAGCCGCAAGATCTTCTCCAAAGGGGCTGATGTTGTTGTCAATGTCATAGATGCAACAAATCTCGAGAGGAACTTGAATCTCACATTGCAGATCCTCGAGTCAGGGGTGCCGGTTGTGGTGGCACTCAACCTCTGGGATGCAGCTGTAAGGAAAGGGATAGAGATAGATGTTCCTGCACTCGAGAGGGAACTTGGCGTCCCTGTGGTTCCAACCGTTGCTGTAAGCGGTCAGGGCATAAGGGACCTTGTGGAGGCGCTGGATAGAGCTAAAACTCCCGTGCCCATAAATTTTGAGTCGGCTGACCAGAGGTGGGCTCGCATCGGAGAGATTGCTGCCAGGACGCAGAAGGTCATGCATCGCCATCCATCGCTCTTCGATAGGCTTGAAGACGTATCAATCAAGCCACTCACGGGAATTCCCCTGGCGTTGCTTATTCTCTATATGTCATTCAGCCTCGTGATCGAGGCAGGCGAACTGATCATCCTCAAAGTCACAGATCCTATATTCGTAGCGTACTCGGATTTCATCACCAGTTTCGTCACCAATCAAATAAGCTCTCCTCTGCTGCGAGAGATTCTCATAGGGGACACCCCTGAGCTGATGCGCTCCTTTGGGATTCTCACCACAGGGCTTTATATCCCACTGGGGGTGGTGCTGCCCTTCCTCATCCCATTCTATTTGGTCCTGGGGTTCATGGAGGACATTGGCTATCTTCCCCGGCTCAGCATAATACTGGACGCCTTCATGCACAAGATTGGCCTTCACGGAGCGGCAATTCTTCCTTGCGTCCTTGGAATGGGCTGCAGCGTGCCTGCGGTGATATCTGTGCGCATACTGGAGTCATCCAAGCAGAGGTACCTGGCAGCCACCCTCATGACCATGGCAATACCCTGTGCCTCCCAGACAGCCATGATCTTCGGCATGCT
>JBFYLF010000047.1:0-8607 GCA_041305505.1 Methanothrix sp.
CGTCTACATAGAGTGCGAGGAGTGCAAGGGGAGCCGCTACAACCGGGAGACTCTGGAGGTCAAGTATAAGGGCAAGTCCATAGCCGAGGTGCTGGACATGACCGTCGAGGAGGCGTGTGGGCACTTCCAGAACATCCCGACCATCCGGAGCAAGCTGGACACACTCCTTGGCGTGGGCCTCGGATACATCAAGCTGGGGCAGAGTTCTACCACCCTCTCAGGTGGCGAGGCCCAGAGGATCAAGCTCACCCGTGAGCTTGCCAAGAGGGGGACAGGCCGGACGGTCTATCTGCTCGACGAGCCTACGACGGGCCTTCACTTCGATGATGTCAAGAAGCTGATCGCGGTCCTGGACGATCTGGTGGCGAAAGGCAACACAGTTGTGGTGATAGAGCACAACCTGGATGTGATCAAGTGCGCAGACCACATCATCGACCTGGGTCCGGAGGGTGGCAGCGCCGGGGGCAGGATCGTGGCCGCTGGAACGCCTGAGGAGGTGGCGAAGGTGATGGAAAGCCACACGGGAAGTTATCTGAGGAGAAGTCTGGCAGTTGATCAGAGCTTTTAAAAAATGAGAGGAGAATGGACCGGACCAACAAAAGTATCAGGCAGATCTGTTTAATCAAAGAGAGATTGTACAGAAATATTGAGGACATTCGTCGCGAAGGCAAAAAAAGTGCCCTGACTTCGCAATTGAAGCGCCTAACAATTGATATGCGCTTGAGTGGATCGAGGGAGGATGGAAACCAGGTTAAAGAATATCATTGCATTTGCCCGAAATCATTTCAAAATATGATGCTTTTTAATGAGGAATATTTATAGGAGTTCCTAAAGATAGCTCATTATAGAAATTGGGTGAGATGAATGTCTTTTACACTGATCAAGGGAAGCTTCCATGTTGTTGGCTATAGTCCTGATGGCGATTCGATAAGGTTTAAGGCCAGTGATTCATCTCTCTGGAGCAGGCTCTCCGGACCGGAAGCAAAGCTCAATGCACGGGGCCATGCTCAGCTCAGAATTGAGGCAGTCGACGCCCTGGAGACGCATTACAGCGGCTTCTCCCAGCCGCAAAAGCCAGCTCGCGCAGCGACCAGCTATCTCCTCTCCACTCTGGGGATAAAAAAGGTAGTCTGGAATGACTCCGAGAGCAAGGTGATCGAGGCTCAGGACGGAACTGAAGGCTACATCCTCTCTCGCAGCACAGAGAGCAACAGCCGTCCGGTGGCATTCGTCTTCGCAGGCGAGGCTGTGGAGAAGGATGGCGCGAAGGTGACTCTCAATGTCCCGATTCTTAAAAAGAGCCTCAACTACAAGATGCTGGCCCGGGGGCTGGTCTATCCGATGTACTACAACGGCCTCTTCTCAGACCTGCGATCTCCGATGACCAAAGCCGTAAAAGATGCCAGGGCGAATGGAAAAGGGCTGTGGCCTCACGATAAGACAACAAAGGGCTTTTCGGTCTCTGACCTTCAGACAATTACAGAGGATGTGGCCATTTATCCAAAGCTCTTCCGGCGAATCATCGAATACATGGGCGATGGAGGCAAGATAGACGGCTTCAGAGAGCATCTCCAGAATAAATGAGATCCACTGGTTAGAATAGAGCAGGTCCACTTCACAAGGCTCGATTCAATCCTCGATATAAAGGAGGAGAGCATGAAGCTCTTTGAGCCGCCAGAGAACATGATATTCCTGGATAAGGTGATGTGCAAGAAGAGCTGACGGTACCCAAAATTTTTATCTCAATAACGTCCAGACATCTTTCATGCCAATCCTTCGTGAAGACAGGGACCTAAAAGATGCCCTGACATCCTGCCGGACAGTCTGCGTCGTCGGCATCTCTCCAGACCCCTACAAGCCGAGCTACTTCGTCTCTGATGTCCTGCAGAGCCGCGGCTTTCGGCTCCGTCTTGTAAACCCGAACTATGCGGACAGGATCATTCTTGGGGAGAAGGTCTATGCCTCGATCAAGGATGTACCGGACGAAATAGATATAATTGATGTCTTCCGCCGGCCCTCGGCAGTCCCTGCTCTGGCAGAGGAGGCAAAGCAGAAGGGCTTCAAGGTCTTCTGGATGCAGCCGGGCACAGAGAGCCCCGAGACCATAAAGAAGCTGGATGATGAGGGATACCGTGTGGTTGCAGGAAGGTGCACAAAGATAGAATCGGGAAGGCTGCTCTGAGAAGATCTGATCATGTCAGGAAAAATGGAAAAAGAGATTGATCGGCTTCTTTTCCAGCCTATTCTAGCCTCTTCTCCTCAAGAGGCCGGCAGCGACAAATGAGACCAGAGCCGCCATAGCTGCCTCAAAACCCGGCTGCTGCGGTATTTCCTGGCCGAGCCGCTTATGCAGCTCCTCCCTCGCCTTCTGGTCTATCTGATCGGTCGTCTTGTTGAGGTTTTCGTCAATCGTCTCTACAATTTCCTCTCTCGCCAGCTTTGTCAGATTCTCCTTGGTGGTGTTGATCTCCTGGGATATCCGATCCATTGTCAGATTTCCCTCAAGGAGGTTCTTGACGGATCTGTCTCGAAGCTGTTCCCCTTCAGCGGTTATCTTATCCTGGAGGCTCTCATTGGCTGATGACAACTGGCCCTGGGCGGATGCAGTCAATGCTATCGCAAGCAGTGCCGTCAGCAGAAATAGATAGATGATCCTCATGTATCCTCTGTCACCTCTTACTGAGCTTTTCATAGGTTATGGAATAATCATTTGTCCGCCAAAAGGCTTTCCCCAAAGCTCGAACAATTTCCCCATAAAACCAGCATAAAACCCTGAATCGCACCTGAAGCATGAAAGCAGCATAAGACGCAGAGATGGATAAAGGAGTGGGCAGGCTGGTGGCGGACGGGGCCGAGTACGGCTTTAGGATCAATTTCCCGGATGAGATGCCACCTCTAATCATCTCCTCCTCGATACTGCGCCCTTAACAAAGGGAAAAAAGATATTTATCATCGTAGACAAGTTTGTTATCATGGATATCGAGGCGGAGGTCATGGAGATGAAACAGATGCTCATCGACATTTCCAGAAGGATTGATGATGTTGTTGATGAGAGCATAACTCTGGCTCTCATGAAAATGTCGGAGGAATCCATCATGGAGTTATATAAGGATGAGCCGGACCTCTATGCCATTGCAGATCTCAAGGTAAGGTACAAATGAAGGGAAAGATCGTCCTGATCCCTGTGCCGTACACAGATCTGACCGCTGCAAAGCTGCGGCCTGCGTTGGTCATCTTTGAAGGAAGACAGGATTTGATTGTCGCTGCAATAACCACATCAATAGCAAATGCAATACCTGAATGGGATGTTTTTATCAGCAGAAAATATCCAGAATTTTATATGACAGGCTTGAAGGCTAAATCCGTTTTAAAGCTGACTAAAATATCAACAATTCGCAAAGATCTTGCGGAAGGCGAACTGGGAGAGATCGCAGGCAGCTTGAGAGACGAGGTCAATGAAAAGCTGAAGAGGATCTTTCAAATATGACCGCGCGCCCGTCATCTATTTCAGCCACAAGTAGCAGGTAGGCCCAGGCGGTGGATGGCCGCAGATCTGGATGGGATCATAAACCACAAGGGAGATCGACAGCTCGCAATAGCTCAAAAGGGGTCCTATTTCAATGTCCTAAAGGACTTTGCCTAATTGAAACTCTTCAAAATTGCCATTCTCTTAAGGATTAACCCAGGTTCCAGCTCTTCCTTCCAGGGCCTGGGCCAGCACCTCTGCATTTGTTATCAAAGCAGACAGCCCTGCAGCCTCTGCGAAAATTGCAGCCGCCTCGACCTTCGGCCCCATCGATCCGGGCGGAAACTCTCCTTCTGCCAGAAGCCTCCTGGCTACGGAGGCCTTCATCCTGCTTATTCGCCTCTCGGCTCTGGTGGCAAAGCCGGTTGAGACATGGGGAACATCGGTCAGGATGACAAACCTCTCTGCCCCGATTGCGACCGCCAGCTTGCAGGCGGTCAGATCCTTATCAATCACCGCTTCGATGCCCCGAAGGATGCCTTTTTCATCTCTTATCACCGGTATCCCTCCCCCGCCTCCTGCGATTATCAGATGGCCGTGGCCTACAGCATCTTTTATGGTGTGAAGCTCGACTATCTCCCGAGGCCTGGGGGAAGGAACCACCCTTCGCCATCCCCTGCCTGGCGACTCTGCCATCCTCCACCCTTGACTCCTGATCAGCTCATCCGCCGCCTCGCGAGTGTAAAAAGGACCGACGGGCTTGGTGGGGCTGGCAAAGCCGGGATCATGGGGATCGACAAGGACCTCTGTCAGCAACGCCGCCACTTCTCTCTCCGGGATCTCGCTTCTGAGCGATCGGGAGAGAAGGTAGCCGATGCTTCCCTGGGTCTCGGCAACCATGATATCCAGAGTCTCAGGCGGTATCCGCTCTTTCGTGGCCTCAATCCGGAGCAATATCATTCCCACCTGAGGGCCATTGCCGTGAACAAGCACCATTCCCTCCTCATCGGTCATCAGAAGCCTGACAGCCAGGGCAAAAGCGCGTGCTGTCTCTTCCTGAGAGGCGGGATTTCTCGGGTCAAGAAGAAGTGCATTGCCGCCAAAGGCCAGAACGCTCGGACCTGCCATATTCATCCTTTCCTTGCAGCTTTCCGATTCATGCTAACTCTCCGGGAATTGTGCTGCATCCGCCCTCATGCCCGAGACGAACTCCTCGATCTTCTCCCTCAAAAATGGCCGGGTCATGTCCACCAGATCATAAAGCACATAAGTGGATGGCTTGTCGATCTTTATAAGCCGGCGCAGGTCTATTGGCGATGCGATTACAACTGAGTCGCAATCAGCTTTATTTATGGTCTCTTCAAGCTCTCTGATCTGCTCAGGATAGTAGCCCATCGCTGGAAGGACCTTTCCAATGTGTCTGAACTTCGAGAATAATTCCTTCAGAGACCCTACTGCATAAGGCCTTGGATCGATGATTTCTGAAGCTTCGTGCATCCTGGCAGCCACCTCTCCGGCGCCATAGGCCATCTCTCCATGAGTTATTGTGGGCCCATCCTCGATCACCAGCACCCTCTTATGCCTTATTATCTCGGGGTCTTCTGCACGGACCTCCGAGCCAGCCACAACCACCGATGCCTCTGGATTCAGCCTAGAGGCATTGACCTCTATAGATATGATGTCCTCTTCTGCTGCTGAATTGGCCTTATTGATCACAATGAGATCAGCAGCTCTGAAGTTTGTCTCTCCAGGATAGTAGGATGTCTCATGTCCTGGCCGCAGAGCATCGGCAACTGTGATCCACAGATCGGGTTTGAAAAACGGGGTGTCGTTGTTGCCACCATCCCAGACTATCACATCTGCCTCCATCTCCGCCTGATCGAGGATAGCCTGGTAGTCCACTCCTGCATAGACCACAGTCCCTTTGCTGATATGGCCCTCATACTCCTCTCTCTCCTCGATTGTCAGATTTGCGCCGTCCAGCTCATCCCGAGACGAGAACCTCTGAACCGCCTCATCAACCAGATTTCCATAAGGCATTGGGTGCCTCACGACCACGAATTTGAGACCTGCTCTGCGGATGACCTCGGCAATGTATCTTACAACCTGACTCTTGCCCGCTCCCGTTCTGACCGCGCAAACTGCTATCACCTTCTTCTTTGACTTTAGCATGGTATGCCAGCCGCCTAAGAAACCGAAGTCAGCACCAATTGCGAGTACTCTTCCCGCCAGGTCCATTACAGCCTGATGGTGGAGGTCGCTGTAGGAGAGAATGCATCTGTCTACCCGGTACTTCGCAATTATATCTTCAAGAGCCTCCTCCGGCCAGATGGCAAGGCCAGCCGGATAGAGCCCGCCACTAAGCTCGGGAGGATACATGCGCCAGGCGATCTGGGGGATCTGGGCTGCGGTGAATCCGACGACTTCAAACTCCGGCCTGCTTTTAAAGAAGACATTAAAGTTATGAAAGTCCCTGCCAGCAGCTCCGAGGATCAGGATACGCTCTCTCTTCGCACTTACATAGTCCATGAAGACTCCTGCATCAATGGTTGAAAGTGAGTTGCTGCCAGATACTGGCAAGATGCTATATATTATCAGCCTGCAATAATCATAAAGGTTTTTGTTATGAATGAGTATAAACTTTTCCTGAATGGGGAATGGTTGGACTCAGCCGCTGGCGAGACTTTTGAGGACATTAACCCGGCAACACTTGAGCCGATCGGACAGTTCCAGAAGGCCTCTATGGATGATGTGAACCATGCCGTAGACAGCTCGGAGGAGGCATTTGACTCCTGGAGCACAACGCCACCGCCCCAGAGAGCCAAGATACTCTATCGTGCCGCCCGGTTGCTTGAAGGGCGGAAAGAGGAGCTGGCGCGCCTCATGACTGTGGAGAACGGAAAGGTCCTCCAGGAGGCCAGAGGAGATGTCCAGGAAGCCATAGATATGGCATATTATGCAGCCGGCGAAGGAAGACGGCTTCTGGGAGAGACCGCCCCCTCCGAGCTTCCGGACAAATTCTGCATGACAGTTCGCCGTCCTATAGGCGTGGTGGGATTGATAACGCCTTTCAACTTTCCCCTGGCAATACCCGCCTGGAAGATAATGCCTGCGTTGATCTCTGGAAACACAATAGTTCTCAAGCCCTCCAGCGATACGCCGCTTCTGGCTGTTGAGCTGATGAAGATCCTGAGCCAGGCGGGAGTCCCCAGGGGCGTCGTCAACCTTGTGACAGGCGTTGGAGGCGAGGCAGGAGCTGCACTTGTCAGGAACAGAAAGGTCAGAGCCGTCTCATTTACCGGATCGCTTGATAACGGCAAGTGGATATTATCCGAGGCCGGCAAGGACATGAAAAGGGTCTCCCTCGAATTGGGTGGCAAGAATCCCATTATTGTCATGGATGATGCCAATATGGAGCTGGCAGTGGATGGAGTGCTCTGGGGAGCCTTCGGCACGAGCGGACAGAGATGCACTGCAGCGAGCCGTGTCATAGTGGACGAGAAGATCCTCCAGAGCTTTCAGAGAAAGCTTGTGGAGAGGGCAAAGAAGCTGAAGGTGGGCAGCGGCCTGGATGAAAGCGTTGATATGGGGCCGCTCATCAACGGCCGGCAGCTCGCCAAGGTGGAAAAGTATGCGCAGATAGGAGCTGATGAGGGGGCGAGACTCATCCTTGGCGGCAGCCGAATCAAACATCTTCAGGGATATTTCTTTGAGCCTACCATATTCACAGATGTGGCAGCAGAGATGAGGATCGCCCAGGAAGAGATATTCGGGCCTGTGCTCTCATTGATCAGCGCCGAAAGCCTGGAGCAGGCCATTAGAATAGCCAACTCGGTTCCCTATGGGCTGTCTTCTTCGATTTATACAGAAAATATCAAGAATGCTTTTCTGGCGATAGAGCGGCTGGATTCAGGCATCACCTATGTCAATGCCCCCACAATTGGAGCTGAGATCCACCTGCCCTTTGGCGGGGTTAAAGCCACAGGCAACGGAACAAGAGAAGCCGGGACCACAGCGATAGATGAGTTCACGGATCTCAAAACGGTCTATTTCGATTACAGCGGCAGGCTGCAAAAGGCGCAGATAGATGCGCAGAATTAGTAGAATCAATCATGAGATATCCGATCATTGGATCAGAATCGCTCATGGATATCGAAGATCCAAAGAAGGAGGACAGAGGAAGATGGACCGATGAATACCCTTTGGTGCAACTCTTTGTAGCACCGAGATAATGAGCTGGCCGCAGGCTTCCAATGTCAATACTTTCGGAGGCAACCTTCTCGCCGCTGCCTAAGCGCTGGCAATCCTTGAATCCATGGGGAGCAGAGATCTCTGGAAAGAGGCTGCCGAAAAAGGTCGCTATCTCATGAAGGGCCTGAACGAGCTAAAAGAGGAATACTCGATAATCGGGGATGTGCGGGGAATGGGACCGATGATCGGAGCGGAGTTTTTGGAGGTGAGCTCAGCCGGATCTGACAAATTGGAGGATCGGCAATGCGTATCCACTGGAGTCTCTTTTTCTGATCATAGGTCTATCCATGTCAGAAGGTGGAAGACACCCTGCTGCACAGAAGCGGGATCTTCCTCCACCTAATCGCACCCGGATAAAGCGCCTTCTAGCGCAGCAGCTTTTCTACATCCGCCTTGAAGCGTCCCCGGTCGCTCTTTGCAGTGTACCTGATGTGGATCAGCACGTCTTCGATATTGAGGAGGTTATTGCTGACCAGATCGGGATTGCTGGCATGAGGTATCTCCAGCCGCCAGGATGATACTAGGCCGGTTCCCTCGAAGGGGAAGTATCTGTTGTCGAATATGAAGTCCATGTAGAACATGCCTGCATCCCTTTGGTTGACCTTGGAGACGGCAACCTGTTGATTGGCCCTCCAGTTCACCCTGACCGAGCCGGGCTGATCTGAGCCGCTCGGGTCCATCAGATACATCACACCACTTTTATCCGGGGTGAGCAGGGTCTTGTTGCCCATTTGAATAAGTGTCACATTTACCGGTTTGTACTCTTCAAGATCCGGATAAAATGCAAGGTCCATGCTCGTAACCACCGTCAGCTCGATGGTCTTTATCACCCGGAAGTAGTGGCCGGGGTAGTCCTTGTCAAAGATCTCCTCCTTGAGCTTGAACTCGCA
>JBFYLF010000048.1:0-16360 GCA_041305505.1 Methanothrix sp.
TCGGTTGTGGTGGATACATTCAGCCCGCCAAGAGACGACTACATCTAAAAAGAGACGAAGAAACGCGGACTGCAGTCTTAGATTCCCGACTTCGGATCTCGATATGGCCTGATCTTACAGATGGGCTTTCAAAATACAGATTGATAGGCCCGGCATTTGAGGCGTCTTGATGCCATCTCCTCTTGCTACCCGAATCTATGATGAGACTGTTTGCTTCCTGCAAGACTATGGATACATAGATCGTCTGAGCCATCAGCTCCAAAGAGAATGCATCGATGATCGGATGACCAGGATAGATGTCTCAGAGTGCGGACTTGAGACCGTTGATGCAGTTCACTGCGTACTGGACCAGAAGAGGACCTTCGCCTTTTTAGAGGCCATAGAAAGAGCCCTCCGACCGGGTGATGTGGTTGTAGAGGCCGGAATGGGCACGGGCATAATGGCAGTCATGGCAGCAGCCCTTGGCGGAGTTGTCTATGGAATTGAGATAAACAGGGAAACCCTTGAGCTGGCCAGAGGGCTCTTGGAGATGTTCATCCGAGAGGAGCTGATTGATGAGGAGAACCTGTTCCTGATCGAGGCCGATGCCTCATCCTGGACGCCTCCCAGGGGCATAGACCTGATCATCAGCGAGAATATCTATGCAGGGATGTTCTATGAGATGCAAATTCCCATCATCAACAACCTCCTCTCCTTCCGGGGCAGATCCTGCAGGGTCATACCGGATAGCATGTGCTCCTATGCTGTTTTATCCCAAACGGAAATTCCGGGAAATAAAAGGCATGGTGAGTCTTTCTCTCCCAGCGCGGCAGAGGGCCGGATGTATAAAACGGAAGAGATATCAGCACAAGTTTTATATGATGTTATAAATTTTAATTGCAGGAATGATGAATGCTGTGATGTAGATCTTGTCATCCCCGTGAAAAGAGCTGGCTGCTTGAATTCTATGCTCATTTACAGTCCTGTAAGAGTGGCAACAGATATAATTTTGAGAAGGGAGGATATGATATTTATGGGAGAAGATATTTTTATTGTCATTGACCCGCAGCTTCATCTTTCGCCGGGAGAGAATGTGAGGCTGAAAATGAGGTATAGAAAGGGCGGCAAGCCAGAGGAAGGATGCTACTTTGCTGAGGTTTTGCCCTCTAAGGCGATAATTTAATTTACATACAGTTGTGTAGTTATAGTCCCAGTGAGAATCATGGCCTTTGCGCATACATCCGTCATGGCGCAAATATTGTCTGGGGTTTCATATTTCGTCTAATAATAATTTGAAATGAAAGAAAGGTGCAGCATTTGTCAGAGCCGGCTATGTGCAATCGTCTGCGAAAGTCCATGGGAATGGATCTGCATAAGGCCATAGTCCTGGCTGCGTCTCTTCAGCTGATCTACATCTTCACCTGGAGCTATCTCAGGGAGACGCCATTTCAAAGCATGGTATTTTGCGATGCCAGCTCCCTTGCTGCGCTCTGCCTTCTATGGGCGGCAGCAGTATCCCGATGCTACAGCCAAAAGCTGTACTACTCCTGGATGCTCCTCTTCGCATCCCAGTTCAGCTTTTTTTGCGGAGACATCCTATTTGCCTACTATGACCTCATACTGGAGCAGAGCACATCTCCGTCCTACGCAGACATATTCTATCTCCTCTCTTATCCGCTGTTCCTATCAGGAATACTGCTGCTGCCTGCAGCGGACTTCAAATACAGCGAACGATCCAAGCTGCTCCTTGACACCGGAATAGTTCTGGTCTCCTCCATCCTCATTTACTGGTCCTTCTTCATAGCTCCGACGATCGAGCAGAACATTGGCGCCGACCCTCAGGTCATGATGCTCTCTATTGCCTATCCCATAGGCGATCTGATGCAGCTCTTCGCCCTCGTGGAGCTGCTCTTCCGAAGGAGCAGAAAGTCAGGTGGCTATCCTCTGCTCTTCCTGGGCCTCTTTTGCGCAGGGAACATTTTTGCCGATGCCGTCTATATGAGAGAGTCCCTGGCAGGGACCTATGTCTCCGGCGGATTCATCGACGCCTTCTGGATATTCTCTTATCTCATGATAGGCCTGGCAGGCATAGCCCAGGTCGATGACCTGAGAGGCGGCGGCGATAAGGCCAGACTGAATCTGGGCCAGCGCTACGGGGAGATAATGTGGCCGCTCTACCTCCCATACATATGCGCTAGCCTCGCCTTTGTCATGCTGATTTACGCTTACGAAAATCCGCTGTCAGTCCCCTTTTCCATCCTCTCAATCTCGGTAGGACTTATCATTGCCATGGTCATGGCCCGGCAGGTTCTGGTGTTAAGAGAAAATGCAGCTTTGTATAAGGAGGCTCAGGAGGAGATCTCTGGGAGGAAGGCAATGCAAGCCCAGATCACAAAGCTCAATTCTGAGCTGGAGAGGAGGGTTGCAGACCGCACATCTGAGCTTGAGAAGGCTAACGCAGATCTTCAAAGTCAGGTCTTAGAGCGGAAGGCGGCTGAAGAGGCTCTCAAGAACTCTGAGCGGCGGCTTTCAGACATAATCGACTTCTTGCCCGATGCCACATTCGTCATAAATCAAAGTGGCGTCGTGATTGCCTGGAACAGGGCAATAGAGAAGATGACCGGCATCAAGGCAAGCCAGATCCTTGGCCTGGGAGATTATGAGTATGCTCTGCCGTTTTATGGAACTAGAAGGCCTATTCTGGCCGATATCACACTAAATCCAGCGCCGGGCCTGGAGAAGAGATATGATAACTTCAGATGGCAGGAGGACGGTACAGCGACAGGGGACGTCTTCATTCCGAATCTGAATGGAAAGCCTGCCCATATTCAGGGAGTTGCAGCGGTTCTATATGATTCAGAGGGAGGCGTTTACGGCGCAATTGAGTCCCTCAGAGATATCACAGAGAGAAAGAACGCAGAAGAGGACCTGAAAAAGGCCAGAGACAGGGCAGAATCTGCGACCGAGGCGAAGTCGAAATTCCTGGCCAATATGAGCCACGAGATTCGCACTCCCATGAACGCCGTCATCGGAATGAGCGACCTTCTCTTGCAGATGGACCCTACGGCTGAGCAGCGGGACTACCTCGATGTGATCAAGAACAGCGGGAACGCTCTGCTTGCCATAATCAATAACATCCTTGACTACTCCAAGATAGACGGCGACAAGCTTGAGCTGGATATGAGGCCCTTTGACCTCAGGAGGTGCATCGAGGTCTCAATGGACCTGGTTGCAGCCGAGGCCGGAGAAAAGGATATTGAGCTCACCTATTTTGTGGATGACAGCGTTCCGGAGATGATCATATCCGATGAGGTCAGGCTCAAACAGATTTTGATCAACCTCCTCGGGAATGCAGTGAAGTTCACTGAAAGAGGAGATGTGAGTCTCACGGTAGGCTCTCGCCCGGTCCCTGGCGGCAAGATAAGGCTTTGTTTTTCAGTCAAGGATACAGGCATAGGAATCTCAGATGAAGACATGGGCAGGCTTTTCCAGTCTTTTTCTCAGGCCGCCTCCTCCAAATCCAGATATCCTGGGGGCACGGGCCTGGG
This sequence comes from Methanothrix sp., assembly GCA_041305505.1. Classification (GTDB taxonomy): domain Archaea; phylum Halobacteriota; class Methanosarcinia; order Methanotrichales; family Methanotrichaceae; genus Methanothrix. Next base: position 3,528 of record JBFYLF010000048.1, read on the forward strand.
TCTCGCCATCAGCCGCAGGCTTGTTCAGATGATGCAAGGAGATATCTCGGCAAAGAGCACTCCTGGAAAGGGGAGCCGCTTTAATTTCGACATCCTATGCGATGCTGCATCAGAGAGATCTTCCCCGCCGTTCGAAGATTCAGCCCTGGAAGGGAAATCTGCCCTGATCGTGGAAGGAAATGTGTCCCTTCAAAAGATGATACAAAAAGCCTTGAAATCCTTGAAGATGGATGCGGCGAGTGCAAACTCCAGAGGAGAGGCGGAGGAAGCTCTGGCCTTGGCAAGGTACGATATTGCCATCATCGATGCAATTCTGCCCGACGGAGATGGACTGGAGCTGTCAAAGAATATCAGGGCTTTGCCGCAAACCCCCAAAATTGTGATCCTAAGCCGCATAGCAGGCCAGATCAAGCCGGATACGGCATCAGATCCAGGAGCGGACAACTGGCTCTACAAGCCATTCAAGCCGGGCCAGCTCAAGCTTATGATCACGAAACTGCTGCTTTCCCAAAGAAGCAGACATGATCGCCGACATGAAGAGATCGCTCCTATGCCTAGGATGCAGAGGACGGGCGATATCTCCATTCTCCTGGCCGAGGACAATCCAGTCAATCAGAAGGTGGCTTTGAGCATGCTCAAGCGTCTGAACTTTCGCGCTGATGTTGCAGCAAGCGGCAATGATGTCCTATCGATGCTGGAGCACAAGGATTACGATGTGATTCTCATGGATATTCAGATGCCTGACATGGACGGAGTGGAGGCCACCCGCCACATCAGGGAGATGAAGATCAAGAAGCAGCCCCGCATCATAGCCATGACGGCTTATGCCCTGGACGGGGATAAAGAGAGGTTTCTCAGAGCCGGAATGAATGATTATCTGAGCAAGCCGATACGGATGGATGAGCTAAAAAGTGCATTGGAAAAGTGCCGGAGCGTCCTTTAAATCATCCGGTCTTCTTCCTTCTCATCCGCATGCAGCTCCGGAAGGGCGTTCATATACTCTTTTATCATTATTGGAAAAGATCGGGACTCCATGAACCGAAGGCCGAGCTGCTCAGCCCATCGCTGTATGCCCAGATCCTGGGAGACGACTGCCGCATCGAGCTCCTTTGCAAGCAGCAGGACATCTATATCCGGGGCGCTGTCCAGAATGCCGTAGCGAAGAGCAGCCCTGTACTTCTCTCGAAACTTGCGCACAATGCTTCCCACGGTCTCCCTTTCGATCTCATCCTTCATCGCACCGAGATCTGCGCCATCCCTGGAGAGTGAGATGCATCTTGAGACCGACTCCCAGACAGCCTCCTCAGATATGTTCATGCCCTTGTTTATGCGGCTTCTCATGTAGTCAACATACTCGTAAAAGATCTTGGCCGGGACCTTTACCTTATACCTGTCAGGGGACTTTTTTACAAGCCAGGTGTCCACCTTGCCAAGGACCCTCGTATCACAGTTGTTGTGTCTGACGAAATCCTTGATCTCGTTGTAGACCGAAGGATAGGGGATATAACAGCTAATTCCAAGGTGCAGCCTTCCATCCGCCACCCGGTCCAGGATTGCATTCATACCCTCGCAGATGCATGTAGCTCCCTCGCTCTCCCAGGCGAAGGAGTCTGTGAGAGCCGTCGTATCCAGCACGAATCTCTGGCGAAGCATTGCTGTTAATATGAATCAGGATATATAAGACACCTTCTAAAAGCAGTGAAAAGCTATTAGAATCAAAAAGGATGATTGTACTGGTGTGAAAAATGCTTCTCCCCTGGTCTTCACCCTCTCGCGGATTGAGAACCTGATGCATCAGGTGACATTCGATCCCGAGAAGATGAGCGGAAAGATCATCACCAATACGACAATCGTTGACAAGAAACGGCTTGATGAGACTGTCGCGATCTTTTTCGATACCATCTCCGCGGGATTGTCGGTATCGCCTCTGATCAAGGTGATTGAAGAGGGAAGAAGGATAAGGATCAAGACTGCTTGCAGTCTGACCACAAGCGGAGTTCTGCTCAAGAGCGGCATTCCTGTCCGGCCCAAAGGAGGCGGCCTGATAGAGGTGGTGGGACGAAAACCCACAAGGTTCACTGACATGCTCATGTACTGGGCCACGACCATCGATCCCATAGACCTGCTCACTGCTCAGGGGATGACAGACATCACAGGGATGATGCGCACAGGAAACGGCAGGATCCTCGGCAACTTGCAGGAGGCACCGCTCCCGGCCAGGGACAGAATCGAGGAGGTTTTGGAGATCTTATCCCTGGCAGAGTTTGCAGGGGTCCTGGAGCTGGGCGAGCCGAACATGGATGTTCTGGGAGTATTTGTCGAGAGGGATCACGTTGGAATATCGCTCGTCGGAGGCACAAATCTTGTGGCCGCCGCTTTGGAGAGCGGCATAGAGGTGGAGCACGAATCCATCAGCGATCTGACTGACGTCTCGGAGATGGTGCATATCGAGGAGCTGATTTGATGCATAGGACAACTCGGATGAAGAGGACTACACCCAAGAGAATTGCATTGCCTCTGATGATCTCTTTATTGCTCACTTCAGTCATTGCTGTCATCTCTGTCTCGGCCTATCTCAGCCCCGCTTCATGGGGCCTCATGAATGGGGCAGCCTCCCTGGAGAACTCCTCTTATAACCAGAGCGATTCGATCGCTATCTCAAATAATGAGACGCTGGCCAAATCTTCACAAAACATCCCTATGGGAGAAGGCTATTATGCATCACACCCCATTCTGATCGGAGGGGGCTCTGGCATGAGGACTGTGATATCCAACGGCAAACTCTGCCATGAGCCATGAGGTTCTGGGCGCAGGCGAGCTCTCAGGGTCCTCAGAGTTTTCTGCCTCATCAACAGCCAGACGAGGCGCTCTTGGGAGAGTGCAATCCGCCTCGACGAACATGCAGATCGATGAGAGTGTGACGGAAGGAAGGGTGAGCATCGGCGTTCTGTCTGGCGATGGCCCGGATGCCAGCAGAGGCTTCAGAGCGAGCCCTTCGAGCAGCGCCTGGAAGAGCCCAACAATAGAGATAGAAGAGGAGTACGTCGGAACATACCATATCTCAAAGAACTTCTCTTTGAGCAGCAGCCATTCCGATATCAGGCCGCGCCCCGGATGGCTGAGCTGGTGCGCTGCGGGCTGCATCATAAGCCTTCCTGAGCCGAAAACAATGAGCGCAGATGATGTCTTCAATTGCGAAAGCCAAAGGTGAAAAGACCCATGCTCCTTGAGAGAATTGTATCCGCGGGCCTTGCTCACAACTCCTACCTTGTGGGTGATAAAGCCCTGGCAGTGGTGATAGATCCGAGAAGAGATGTAGATGTCTACATAGATCTGGCACATCGAGCAGGATTGAGGATAGGGCACATCCTCGAGACCCACAGGAATGAGGACTACTTCGTGGGCTCGATGGAGCTTGCAGAGCGGACAGGCGCAGAGGTCTGGCATGCAGATGCAGAGATGGACTATAAATACGGCAGGCCCGTCTCCGACGGCCAGAGATGGAAGGCTGGCAGGCTCGAGATAGAGGCGATAGCCACACCCGGACACACCCCTGGAAGCATGAGCTACTTGCTATGCGATCCATCAGGAGTGCCCTGGATTCTCTTCTCAGGCGACGCCCTATTCTCAGGAGATGTTGGCAGAGTAGATCTCCTGGGAGGAGATCGTGCTGCAGAGAATGCGGGACTGCTTTATGATAGCCTCTGGCAGAGGGTCCTGCCTTTAGGCGATGAGGTCATTCTCTGCCCTGCTCACGGCTCGGGCTCGGTCTGCGGCGAGGCAATAGCAGAGAGGACCTGGAGCACTCTGGGAATTGAGAGAAAGCACAATCCGAGGCTTGCCGCAGCGAGCAAAGAGCAGTTCGTATCCGAGCTGGTGGCGAGCCAACCTCCGGACAGGCCGCCCTATTTCAGATATATGGAGAAGGTGAACCTTGAGGGCCATCCAGTCCTGGGAGCTGTTCCGTCGCCCCGGCCTCTCGACCCGGCAAGCTTCTCAAGCCTCGCCCGAACAGCCCAGGTCGTGGACACCCGCCAGGAGCTAGGCTTTTCTGCGGCACATGTTCCCGGCTCCCTCTCGATCTGGATGGGCGGACTTGCCAGCTTTGCAGGATGGTTCCTGAGATACGATCGGCCTATCCTGCTCGTAGGAGATGGAGACTATGTCTCTGAGGCGACGGCCATCCTCCTGCGGCTGGGGCTTGACGACATAGCAGGTTTCTTAGGCGGCGGAATGCTGAGCTGGCATATGGCGGGGTTCGAGTCCTCTGCAGTTCAAACGATAACCGTCCAGGCATTCTGCCGGCTGCTTGATCTGGGCGAGGAGAAAGCAATCCTGGATGTAAGATCTGAGGGAGAGCTGAAGAGGGTAGGACGGATCGAGGGATCGCAGCACATCCACATAACATCACTTCCTGAGCGGATGAGTGAGATTCCAGTAGACCGCAGTTTGTACATCTTCTGCGGTAGCGGCATGAGGAGCATGCTTGCGGCAAGCTTCTTGAAGGCGCATGGCTGGAAGGATCTGATTGTCATCCTGGGAGGCGCCTCTGCATGGAGATCGAGGGTCTGCCCGATTCAGAAGATAAAGGCGAATGGCTCCGAATCGAAATCGAAGAATAGCGGGACCTGAGCTTTCGAGAAAAGAGAATAGAGGAGCCGGGGAGGATATCTTCCCCAAAACTCTCCCCCTCCTAAAAAGAGCCTTTCTGAATTGAGCCTTTACATGCTCAGGCTTATGGGCACCAGAAGCTGATCGATCACATAGACTATACCATTGTCGTACCTCTCTGATGCGATGATATCTGCTCTGCCGACGAGGCTCTGATTCAGATCCACTGCCAGGGAGTCTCCGAGCATCGTCTTGACGGAGTTCGACTCTGTCATGTTGATCAGACCTTCAGAGTCCACGACATGATAGGATAGGAGCCTTTGCATTCCTGATTGATCTTCTCCTATTGATTCAAGGCTCGCTTTGCCGCTCTCGAATGCCTCATCGCTTGGGGCGAAGACTGTGAATGGTCCGCCGCTCAGACTTCCTATCCCCATCAGCCCCTGGCCATTGAGAGTCTCGCCAAGGCCCGATGATGTTATGGCCTCTGCAAATTTCGTTGCGCCCAGATCGCCTGCTGCATCAGCAACGCCCCAACTGTTCTCGCTCTGGGGCAGGAGTACTTTGTCAATCACATAAATCGTGCCGCCGGCGTACTGCAAGGATGCTGTGACATTGGCTCCATCCGCCTTCAGGCCGTCGGCGCTCTCGATTGTGATATTCTCTCCCTGCATGCTCCTGGCAGTCGAGAGCTCTGATATGTTCTCAAAGCTGCCGGCATTCCAGATGATGTGATGTAAGAGGACCCTCTTCAGCTCCGAAGGGCTCTCCAGAAGTGCAGGTATGTCAATGCCGGAAGCTGATGCCTCGGCAAATCCCCCATCGCTGGGAGCAAAGATCACAAATGATCCTTCGCCGAATGTCAGAACCCCCTGGCCGTCGAGGATCTCTGATAGGCCAGCACTCTCTAAAGCTGCTGAAAAATCACTGAGCCCCAGATCGGAAGCAGCCTCGGTTACGTCTTTGTCCTGCGCGCCATCCTGGGCAAAGCCCATGCCGGTGCAGAGCAATGCCGCCATGAGCAGCATTCCTGAAATTGTAGCAAATCTCTTAATCACGATCGCAACCACCACTCTTTTTTTTATGCCCCATTCTTTTGCATGGATAAAAGATAAATTTATTGGAGGATCTTATGCCATCAAATCCGTACATCCAGGCAGGAGATCTCAGGCCCTGCTCTGCGATCCTTTCTCCGGTCGATCGCAAATGCGATAGCTTTAACTACAATTGCCGTAGTTCCCATCATCTCTTAAAGCGAGGCAATAGACGTGAACTGGCATTCTATCTCCATTGATGAGGTCTTCTCCGGCCTGAGGTCAGGAGAGCAGGGACTCTCATCAGATGATGCGGCTTCGAGGCTCATCGAATCCGGGCCCAATCAACTGGAAAGCCCATCCAAACCATCTCCTTTGCGCATTTTCTTGGGGAAATTCAAGGACTACATGGTCATTGTGCTGATATTTGCAGCTCTGATCTCATATATCGCAGGTGAGAGCACCAACGCCTATGTCATCCTGGGGATTGTCGTCCTCGTTGCCATCATAGGATTCTTCCAGGAGTACAAGGCAGAGAGGGCCATGGAGGCCCTGAGGGAGATGGTTGCGCCTGAGGCCGATGTCATCAGGGACGGCAGGATGAGCACCATTCTCGCTGTAGGTTTAGTTCCAGGAGATGTGATCTACCTCGAAGCTGGTGACAGGGTTCCGGCTGACTGCAGGATTATCGAGGAGACCGCCCTTGAAGTGATCGAGGCGTCATTGACGGGCGAGTCGATGCCCGTCAGGAAGGGCACACAGATCCAGCCCGATGGAGCTGCACTGGCAGAGAGAAAGAACATGGTCTACATGGGGACTATTGTCTCCTACGGCAATTGCAGAGCAACTGTGACGGCCACCGGCCTTGCAACGGAGCTGGGCAGGATCTCCGGAATGATCCAGCACACCCAGACGCCGCCGCCCCTCAAGATCAAGCTTGAGCATCTCGCCAAGAGGCAGGCCCTCTTGGTCTTTGCCATATCCATAATAGTCTTCGCCCTTACTGTAAGCCGCGGCTCTCCAATAATGGATGCATTGATTGCGGCGATAGCCCTGGCCGTGGCAGGAGTTCCCGAGGCCCTTCCATTCATTGTCACACTGGCACTTGCCTTTGGAACCCAGGCAATGGCCAGGAAGAACGCCATAATCAGAAGGCTTCCGGCTGTCGAGACACTCGGCTCGACGACTGTCATCTGCACGGACAAGACGGGGACATTGACTACTGGAGAGATGACTGTCAGGGAGATCCAGACCTTCCGAAAGGTCGAGGTGGAGGGATCGGGATACTCCCCTGAGGGCTCCTTTTCTGTTGGGGGAGTGAGGATCGATCCGAAAGACGATCCGAGTGGAGAAGATCTCTCAAGGCTTCTGATGATTGGAACTTTATCCAACAATGCCGACATGGAGCAGGCAAACGGCGGCTGGCGGATAGTGGGAGATCCAACTGAAGGCGCGATAATAGTAGCAGCCAGGAAGGCCGGATTGCTCGAAGAGGTGCGAAGAAAGAGCCGCCGGGTGGCAGAGTTTCCATTCGACTCAGATCGAAGGAGGATGACGACGGTCGATGACATCTCTGGCGAGGGTCGCATGGCATCCATGAAGGGCGCGCCGGAGGCTGTGCTCAGCCGCTGCCGCCGGATATTCGACTCCCCCGGAGTCCGAGAGATCACAGAGGAGGATAAGAAAAGGATCCTGGCACGGGCTGATGAGATGGCAGGCAGGGCTCTGCGAGTCCTGGCATTTGCATCCAGGCCTCTTGGCCAGGACGATCTTCTTGATATGGAGCATGTCGAGTCAGACCTGATCTTCTCGGGCCTCGCAGGGATGATGGACCCGCCCAGAAAGGAGGCTATGGATGCCATCTTCATAAGCAAGGAGGCTGGCATTCGAACTGTCATGATCACCGGGGACCACAAGTTGACTGCCAGAGCGATAGGATCAGAGCTTGAGATAGGCAATGGCGATGTCCTGGAGGGGCGCGACATCGATAGGATGAGCGAGCAGGAATTCCAGGACCGGATAGACTCCGTCTCTGTCTTCGCAAGGGTCACGGCAGAGCACAAGGTCCGAATCGTGGAAGCCCTGAAGAAGAAGGGCAATATCGTTGCCATGACGGGCGACGGTGTGAACGATGCTCCTGCCTTGAAGGCGGCGGACATAGGCATAGCAATGGGAAAGACCGGGACTGAGGTCACAAAAGAGGCCTCGGATATGGTCATTGCTGATGACAACTATGCAACGATCGTTGGAGCAGTCAAGGAAGGCAGAAGGATCTACGATAACATAAGAAAGGGAACATCGTATCTTCTGGCGGTCAGCTTTGCCGAGCTTGCCACCATATTCGTAGCAGTGGCACTGGGCTTTCCACTACCCCTCCTTGCAGCACAGATTCTCTGGATCAATGTAGTGGCCGAGGAGTTTCCTGCAATTGGCCTTGCTCTCGAGCCGGCACATGCCAGGACGATGAAGATGAAGCCTCGCGACCCGAAGGAGAGCATGCCATCAAGAGCACTTATGATCTACACCCTTGGGATCTCAGCCGCGATTGTGGCAGGAACCCTCAGCCTTTATGTCCTCTCGCTGCAGGATGGCAGCAGCTTGAGCTATGCCAGGACCATGGCCTTTGTGGGGCTTGGATTCTTCACTGTCTACAACGCCTATTGCAGCCGGTCCCTGGAGGAGTCGATTCTGAAGATGAATCCACTCGGAAATAAGACGCTGCTGCTCGGGATTGCATGCTCAATAATCTCAATTCTGGCTGTTGTGTACATACCATTCATGCAGAGGATATTCCAGACCCAGCCTCTGACGGCTGATAGCTGGGGCATGATCCTTGTCGTCGGCCTGCTTGTGGTTGTGGCTGCGGAGGTCATGAAGAACCTGATGCGCCGGCGGACGGGAGACCCTGAATAATCCTGCCAATTTTTTTGTTGAGAAGAGGGCAATAGAGGGGCAGGCATTTCTGCCCTTCGCATCTGCTCTTTTGCATCTGTCTTTTTAATCTGGCTTTTTCTCATCTAGCCTTATTCTCTTGAAGGCCAAAGAGAGATTTCATGCGAATGATAATATAAGGTGGAGGGAGGCAAAAGTCATCTTATAGGAGGAAAAGATGGTCGTCGACCTTTGCCAAGATCCATACGGCAATCGTCGTATTTAAGACTTTCGTCACTCCCCCTCTGGTCTCTTCTCGCCCTTCTCCTTCCGAGCAGGGCACAATTCTCCTGAGAATCCCGTCTCCTGGGCTTTAGGGAACAAGCTTTTTGCTTTTGAATTAGCATATATTTTAGTGCTAAATTGAGATGAGAGAATCGAGATAGGAGTGTGTGGAGAGATGAAGAGATTATCCATAGCCCTGATCTTTGCCGTCCTGGTTTTAAGCCAGGCGGCTTCTTGCACTGATCTGAGCGACTATCAGAGGGGGGTCCTGGATGGCCTGAACAGAGGGTGGAGCATGGCCCAGAAGTACGATAAGGCGCTTGAGGGAGATACCTCATCATACAACCAGGCAGTCCCGGAGTACAATGCATGGATTATGGCCATATTCGGAAGGAATGAGACCATGATGCTGAAGTTTCTTCCAAGCTCAGGAGGATCAAGCGTTTACGCAATAAGCAGGACCAACAATCCGGTCCACGCCATTGATGCGAGCTGGAATAGGACGAACTCGCTGCTCCCGGAGCCGGATGAATCTGGACTGATTGCCGGGTATCCGGCTGAGACCTACTACTCAATCGGCCCGGCGCTGGCGAACTTCTGAAAGAGAGCGAAAGGCAGGGGCAGGCCGGGCGAAAAGCGCGGGGCCCCTTGTCTCTGCCTGGCCTCTACTCTATCGGCCAGCTCGGTATGGCCCTGTCGATCTCCGCCATCAGCCTGATCGTCTCCTTGAGGGTCACCACAATCTTCTGGTAGTGCATGAGGTCGTCGAAGGAGAGCTGTCTGCCCCGCCGGTCCTTGAGCCACTTCTCACAGACCTGGTAGCCGCCGACGTGAAACTCCCAGACCTGCTTAGGGACACCCTCGAAGTACTGGGCCTTGTTGATGTAGACGTAGCCGGGCGCTCCCTCCTCGTAGGCCGCAAACTTGGGAAAGCCCTTCTCCATCAAATTCCAGAATAATTTTAGACTTGGCATCAATTTTAAATACAAAAAAAGGTATAATATAGAGAGCAAGGAATATTGATTACGGGTGGGAGATTGCTATGAGGGTGTCGAACTTGATTACTATCGTTTTTTTGGTCATTTTCCTAACGCCGGGTATTATCCTAGCCACTGATGAAAACACTACCGTGAGACTGGCGAACGAGGAGAATATATTATTCACCAAACAGATCACAAGCCGATTTTATGAGGAGAGGTGCGGCTTTGAGACAAATCTGATCAAGCGTATTCCTGCTCCCCAGGAATATGTAGTTGAGGTGCCTCCCGCGGGGGTAAATGAGGTATTCTATGATTCAGGAGATTTGAAGCTCAAGGCATGGCTGCTGGACAAACCCGCTGACGATGATAAGCATCCTGCGGTTGTATTTGCTCATGGAGGTTTCTCTTTTGGAGGATCTGACTGGGAATATATGCAGGATTTCATCGATCATGGTTATATTTTGATGATGCCCATGTTAAGGGGAGAGAATGGCAATCCCGGCAATTTCGAATATTTCTATGGCGAAGTAGATGATGTTCTAGCCGCTGCAAATTATCTTGCCAATGTCTCTTATGTGGATAACACGAGCATGTTTCTCTGCGGTCATAGCGTTGGCGGAACCATTTCCATTCTCGCATCCATGATGCCCTCCCGATACAGGGCAATGGCCTCATTTGGGGGCATGCCCGATACAGAGTATCTCATCAGAAATGGAGGATATCCAAATCCATTTGATTCTACAAACAGAAAGGAGTTCGAACTAAGATCTGCTATATATTATCCAGATAGCATCATTACTCCATTGTTCTTATATGTGGATGACCAAGGAGAAGGATCGTTATTGGAGTTCAGCGATTACTTTGCCAAGAACGAGAGGTCTATAGGAAAGCCATGCGAGTTCAGGGCGGTACAAGGAGACCACTGGTCTTCTGTTGCCGAATCTGTGAGATTGTGCAGAGCTGAGTTTGAAAACATAAGCGTTTATGAGGCCCTTGCGTTCAATCGATATCGAGCATATTCACTGTTTCTCAAAGGGAATGATCTTCTCAACCTGAGCAAATACGATGAGGCTATAAAATGCTTTGATGAATCCATTGCCAGTGATCCGGCCTCAGTGACTGCCTGGAATGCCAAAGGCGCTGCCCTCGGCATGGCTGGCCGCTATGAAGAGGCTTTAGTGTGCTTTGAAAAGGCCATAGAAGTCGACGATGAATATTCCCTCGCCTGGGAGAACAAGGGCGAAGTCTTGAGGGCCCTGGGCAGAATAGCGGAATCCAATTCAGCAATGGCAAAGGCAAGACAGTTGGCTAATAGATGGTGATGGCTATCTGATTTATTTGCCAATTCTTTTTCGATTCTCATCACGCATAAAGTGATTTGTGCGACATAAAAGGCCAGATTTGGCGCGCAAATGGTTTTGCCCGTCATCTGTGTCGCAGAGCCAGGAGATGCGATGGCCCCTCTACTCCATCGGACCACCTTCTGGTAGTGCGTCAGGTCGTCGGGAGAGTTGCCTTCCCCGCCGGTCCTTGAGCCATTTTTCGCAGACCTGGTAGCCGCCGACATGAAACTCCCAGACCGCCCGAGGAACGCTATCGAAGTACTGGGCCTTGTTGATGTAGACGTAGCTAGGCCCTCCTTCCTCGTAGACCACGAACTTGGGAAAGCCCTTCTCCACCGATGTTTACAAATAACATCGATCCGGATAGAAGAGGCAGGATGATGGCAGTGGCGGCTATAGGTCTTCTCCACACGGGTTTGGGATGCTTTGAGATTGGATAAGGAAGCTATGACCACTGATCTGGAGGCGAGCAGAGAGTACCATCTGAGGCTTGAGATAATATGATGGAGCCCTATATTCCCGAGGTCCTGCCGTTGAAGTCGATTGACTGGGAGCAGCATGTAACCCTCATCGGCCAGGCCAATGCTGCCTTGGCCAGGTACGACGGCATCTTGCTCGGCATGGTCACCTCTCGCATCGAGGGCACTCAGGCGTCTTTAGAGGATGTCCTGCAGTACGAGGCTGATTTCGGCGATCCCCAAGAGATCCAGGATCTGCCCGACAGCCGCCAGGTACATGATATTCATGAGATTATAAATTACAGAAGAGCCATGGGCGCTGCCGTCGAGAAGATGGCCAGCCGACCATTTGGAATCAACACCATCCGCGATCTTCATAGAATGCTACTGACCGGTGTTCGAGGACGCTACAAGGACCCTGGCGAAGTCCGCCACATCCAGAACTACATCGCTCCGCCTGGAACGCCCATAGATCAGGCGACATTTATTCCGCCCTCGCCTGAGAAGATAATGGATTCCCTTTCCAACTGGGAAGGATACCTTTACTATGCGGAAAAAGATCCTCTGGTACAGTTGGCCGTTCTCAAGGCTCAGTTTGAGCTGATTCACCCCTTCCTGGATGGAAACGGCCGCATCGGAAGGATGCTGGTGCCCATAATTCTCTACCATAAGAAGATCCTCTCCCGGCCCATGTTCTACATCAGCGCCTATCTTGAGAGAAATCGGGATGTTTACTATGAGCGACTGCTGGCAATATCCAGGGATGGAGACTGGAATGGCTGGATTTCCTTCTTCCTTGAGGCTCTGGCTTCGCAGTCTGCTGAGAACAGCAAGAAAGCACGAGTCATCCTGGAGCTGTACAACGGCATGAAGACGAGGGTGGCGGCAATTACACGCTCTCAGTATTCGATCCAGACAATCGATGCCATATTTTCGAGTCCAATCATCAATTCCAGCGACTTCTCACTGAAATCGGGCATTCCAGACAGAACTGCCCAAAGGATTATTCAGAAATTGGAGCAGGATGGAATCCTGCGCTTGATCAGAGAAGGCCGAGGAAGTCGATCACCAACATACCTGTTCTCAGATCTTCTAAATATTACAGAAAAATGATGCTTGATGAATTGCGCGTCATCCATGACGCACAAATTAATTTGTGCGACATAAAAGGCCAGATTTGGCGCGCAAATGGTTTTGCCCGTCATCTGTGTCGCAGAGCCAGGAGATGCGATGGCCCCTCTACTCCATCGG
>JBFYLF010000049.1:0-8795 GCA_041305505.1 Methanothrix sp.
ATCTCCATCCGGGTCCTCTGCCCAGGTGAAGAACGAGCAGGTCTCTCCAGGCCGGGCAGACGACCTGCCAGAAAGCGTCGAGGGAAGATTCGGAGGCGAATTGACGATGACCTCCAGAGGCTCTGACCAGTCAGACGCAGCATTTGCGATGTCTGTTGCCCTGGCTCTCACCTGATAAGAGCCCGATCTGCTCCAGATATGCTCGATGCTGGCCATAGCCCCAGAGTCGCATGGCCCCACGCTCGAATTGCCTCCGTCTCCCCAATCGAAGCTGTAGATCAGCCGATCTCCATCCGGGTCCTCTGCCCAGGTGAAGAACGAGCAGGTCTCTCCAGGCCGGGCAGACGACCTGCCAGAAAGCGTCGAGGGAAGATTCGGAGGCGACAGCATTTGCGATGTCTGATGCCCTGGCACTCACCTGATAAGAGCCCGATCTGCTCCATGTATGCTCGATGCTGGCCATAGCCCCAGAGTCGCATGGCCCCACGCTCGAATTGCCTCCGTCTCCCCAATCGAAGCTGTAGACCAGCCGATCTCCATCCGGATCGGATGCAAATGCAGAATAGCTGCAGGCAATGCCCGGCAAGACCAGAGCCGGCCCTGCAGGCTGAGAAGGCCTTTGTGGGGGGCTGTTCACAGGGGCGCTGATGAACGGGTAATAATGCTGTACCGGCAAAAAACAGTCGAGAGCTCCGGCATGAAGCAGAGGCTCATTTGCTCCGCCATGAGCTGGAATCATGACGGGATTCATCAGGATCAAGATTAAAATCTTCAAACCTATCCGAGTGATCGAACTGAATTGCACACAGCTCTTTTGGGCCTATATATTATTTGAATTTTTCTACAGTAATTCAATATCGACCTCCAAGAGCATCTCTTTAGCGAGAGCTTCCTGAGATACCTTAAGATAAAACTAATTAAATAATATTAGATCGAAGGATATATCTTCCAATAGCTCCTAAAAGACGGGCGGCTTGGAGCTGACATACTCATGCAAGGAATCAAAGACAAATTTCCCCATCTGCCGGAGAAGATATCGGGCTTAAGAGATCTGGCATACAACCTCTGGTGGAGCTGGCACCCGGAGGGTCGGGAGCTCTTCACGCTCCTCAACCGCCAGGGCTGGCACCTGAGCAACCACAATCCAGTCAAGATGCTCAACCGCATGGACAGAGAGTCTCTGGAGGCTGCCGCCTCCAATTCGCACTTCATGAGACATTACAATTCCGTCATGGCACGCTTCGAGAGCTACGTCAACCCCAGAAGCGGCTGGTTTTGTGAGAATGCGTCAGCACCTGAAAAATGCAGGATAGCCTACTTCTCTGCAGAGTACGGCCTTCACCATGCCCTTCCATTTTACGCAGGAGGCCTGGGGTTCCTCGCAGGCGACTTTCTCAAAGAGTGCAGCGACCTCGGAATACCACTGGTCGCGGTTGGGTTCATGTACCCTCAGGGGTATCTGCGCCAGATGATCTCTTCAGACGGCTGGCAGGTCGGAGCCTGCGAGATGATTGACAGGGAGAATGCTCCGATCAGGAAGATAATGGACGCAAACGGAGAGCCGATCAGCGTTAAAGTGCCTGTCATGGACTCTCCAATCTATTTGGAGGTCTGGGAGGTGATGGTCGGGAAGGTCAAGCTTTGCCTTCTCGACACATCCAGCGAGGTCAATGAGCCGTGGAACAGGGTCATATCGGACAGGCTTTATACCGGAGACCTTGAGCAGCGGCTGCGCCAGGAGATGGTCTTAGGCATCGGCGGAGCGCGCGTCCTGCGTCATCTCGGCCTGGACTACTCTGTCATCCATCTCAACGAAGGTCATCCGGCTTTTGCCATCCTGGAGAGGATAAGAGAGAAGGTGGAAGGGGGCATGAGCTACCAGGAGGCATTCGAGCAGTCAAGGAAGACGACGGTATTCACAACCCATACACCGGTTCCTGCCGGCCATGATGTCTTCTCTTATCAACTGATGGACAAATACTTCGGCTCCTACCTGCCTCTGCTCGATCTCTCAAGAGACGAGTTCTTCCGCCTGGGAATGAGCCCTGCCAGGCCTGACGGATTCAATATGACGGCCTTTGCTCTGCGAGGAAGCGCCTATCGGAACGCCGTGAGTGCCAAGCACGGAGATGTCAGCCGCCAGATGTGGATGCAGTTATGGCCGGATCTTGCTCTTGATAGGGTTCCAATTGAGCACATTACAAACGGAGTTCATGTTCCTTCCTGGATCGACCGCCGTCTGGGAGACGAGATATTCAATCGCTACCTCGGCAGGACCTGGCTTGAGGAGCACGACTCGCCTGCCATCTGGGAGCTGGTAGATGAGATCCCTGACAGGCTTTTATGGGAGCATCATCGCAGCATGAAGGAGCTTCTAATAGCCAAGATCAGGGAAAGAGCGAGGCAGAAGTGGAGGCACGAGGGATCTGATCCAAACAATATCATGGCCTCGGGGGTGCTGCTAGATCCGGCTGTACTTACACTGGGCTTTGCCAGGCGTTTTGCCTCTTACAAACGACCAACTCTCCTCCTCAATGACATCTCGCGTCTCGCCAAGATCGTTGGAGATAGATGGAGGCCTGTGCAAATTATATTTGCAGGAAAGGCCCATCAGGATGACCAGCAGTCAAAGCAGCTTTTGCAGCAGGTCTTCAATGCTGCCAAGGACCAATCCTTTGAGGGGCGCATAGCATTTGCCGAGGACTATGATGAGCTTCTTGCCCAGTATCTCGTTCACGGTGTGGACATCTGGGTGAACAATCCTCTGCCTCCGATGGAGGCCAGCGGGACAAGCGGCATGAAGGCCTCATTAAACGGGGTTCCGCAGCTTTCTGTTCTGGACGGATGGTGGATAGAGGGCTACAACGGCAAGAACGGCTGGGCTGTGGAGGGTGCACAGGGGCCGGACAGGGATGCAACGGATGCGGCGGCGATCTACGATATCCTTGAGAAGGACATTGTTCCCCTTTACTATGATTTGGACGAGGACGGCATCTCTCACGGCTGGACGGCTGTGATGAAGGAGGCCATCAAGATGACAGGCCCCAATTTCTCAGCCAGGCGGATGGCCAAAGAATATGCAACAAGGTTCTATCTCCGGGCTCTGGATGAAGCCGTCAAATCGGAGTCTCTGAGAGCCGGGAAAGATAATAGGCCGGACCTGTTTGAGAGGATTTAAGGTGGTTTTTTGGCAGGAAGAGATCCCAAAGATAATTTTATTTTATTTTAATAATAGAGCATTTCTCAGATCTTTTGAGATATGGATATTCGATAACTAGAAATATCCTCGCTGCTTTTCATGTATGTGGAGGAGAAGATGTTCGAAAAAGTCTTAGTACCAACGGATTTTTCCAAGCATGCGCGCAAGGTCATAGAGTGCGTAGGGGAGATACCTGGCATAAAGCAGGTAGTTCTTCTGAGTGTTATATCCAGAAGTGCCATAACCAGAGTCTGGGACCCTGTGGCAGAGCTCAAAGAGGTTGAGGCTCGCCTGATGGAAGAAAAGAAGTTCATAGCAGCTCCGGGAATTGAGGTCAAGGTCAGGGCAGTCTCTGTCCTGGAGGGAGAGATTGCCAATGCCGTGCAGAGGGTGGCCGAGGAGGAGAAAGCATCCCTGGTGGCCATGGGCGCGCGGGGAAAGAGCCGCATACAGAGCGTTCTCCTTGGAAGCGTCTCTCGAAATGCTCTGCGGTTCGGCGATACCCATCTCCTGATAATGCGCTATAAGACGCTCGAGAGCGGCGATATGGAGAAGCATTGCGCGAGGGTCTTTTCCAAAGTGCTCTTTCCAACCGACTTCTCTCAGCCGGCAGAGGTTGCCCTTTCCTTCTTGAAGAGCATTCCGGGTATAGGTGAACTTGTACTGCTGAATGTCGTATCCACCGGCGAGACCGATGAAGAGATTGATGCCAATATGGCCATAGCCAAGAATAAGACAGAGGAGATCGTCAAGGAGCTGGAGAGAAGCGGTATGAAGGTCACCTCCAGGGTCGTGGTCGGGCATCCTGTGGAGACGATCAGATCTGTGGCCGAAGAAGAGGATGTCTCCCTTATAGCCATGAGTTCCCAGGGTGCCGTAGCCATAAAGAAGGGCAGGATCGGAAGCACGGCGTATGATGTAGCCAACTCAATAGACAGGCCCGTACTCATTTTGCGGAGATCGAAGATCGCAATGTATTGAGAAGAGACTTTTTTTATTCTTCTTTTTGGCCTGATCCGCCAATTGGAGAGACAGCTCTTTGTCGGTGGTTGCCATCATTCAGGAATTTATAATTTTTTCATTAAGCCTGATCGGGCTCTACTATGGAGCGAAGTTCATAACCGACGGGGCAGCAGGCGTTGCGAAGGCCGCGGGTATCTCGGAATTCGTCATAGGCGCGACCATTGTTGCATTCGGAACCTCATTGCCGGAGCTTGCCACATCGATCACGGCCATGGAGACCGGGGCCGGGTATCCTGGCATTGTAATAGGAAATGTGCTGGGATCAAACCTTGCCAATATCGGCCTTGGCGTTGGACTTGTAGCTATCCTCTATCAAATGCCCTTATACAGAGCCTCGGTATACAATGACTTCATCCTTGTAATCGGATCTGGGATGGTGCTTTTTGCGTCCTTGATCGACTTTGAGATATCCTTATGGGAGGGGATGATGATGCTGGCCATTTATGCCGCTTATATTCATCATAATATTTATCACAGCATTTCCGAGCCCTCACCCGTCAGTCCTGAAGCGAGAGGCTCTATTCATCCCATCAGCATAGCCCTGCTGATCGGAGGAGGAATGCTGGTCTATGCCAGCTCAAATCATCTTGTAGCCTCCCTTCTCCAGATATCTGCATTTACTGGAATAGGAGAAGAAGTGATTGCCTTCTTGCTCCTGGCCCTGGGAACCTCTCTTCCGGAAATATCTACATCAATTGTGGCAGCAAAAAGAGGATTGGGCAATATAGCGATGGGAAATATAATGGGGTCCATAGGATTTAACAATCTTGTGATCCCTGGCGCTGCCTCATTTCTGGGAGAACTGTCCATTGGCAACGACTTCATATCCCATGTGCCCTTGGCGATGATCTTTTCTATCCTTTTGCTGGGACTGATGGCTCTTAATGATAGGATCATCACCCGTCTGGAAGGAATTATGCTTCTGACCATCTACATTCTGGTCAGCATCAATGTGATCTGATGATGGCTGCATAAAGCGAGAGAGACAATGATTTGCATTTGATAAAAAATTATATAAAAATTATTTTAATTATTTATCTTAACTCTAAAGGCCAATCCAGCAGCCTCTTCCCTCCGGATGATCGATCATAAGCTATTTATTTTTGCCAAACCATTCCGAATGGAGGAGATGACGTCGGAATTAGAGATGCATTGGGAGTCGGTAGCTGCAGTTAATCCCGGCCTATTTGAGGAATTGGAAATAAGATGATATCGGATATGATTTTAGCCGTAATTCCTGCGGTCATTTTATTCCTATACGGCATCGAGAACTTCTCAGAAGAGGTTAGACATGTAGCAGGCGAACGCTTCCGAAATATACTGCAAAAGGCGACAGAGACATCTCTTCGTGGCGCTCTCGCAGGTGCCGCAGTAACAGCCATCATCCAGTCCAGCACCGCCACCACCATCATCGTGGTAGGACTTGTCAACGCCGGTGCAATTTCTTTCCTGGGATCCCTGGGCCTGATCATCGGGGCAAATGTGGGCACAACTCTTACAGCCCAGCTCGTCGCCTTCAAGCTGACAGCTTTTGCACCGGCATTTTTGATCTTTGGCTTTATTGCCTCCGTGATCCGCGGACCTTACAGAACCCTTGGAAAGCCCATATTCTACTTTGGACTGGTCTTTTATAGCCTGAATCAGATATCAACCATAGTCTCCCCCCTGCAGCAAGATGCTGATGTTCTCTCCCTGCTATCCATGACCGACAATGTCCTCACCGCAATAATCATAGGCTTTATAATAACCAACATATTCCAGTCCAGCTCCGTCACAGCGGGATTGATTGTGGTCATGGCCCAGAGCAATCTGATCACTGTAGTTCAGGCCATACCGGTGATATTTGGAGCGAATATCGGCACTACAGTTACAGGTCTGATAGTATCTTTGCGGATGAACTCGGCGGCGAGACGCACTGCAGTAGCCCAGTTCTTTTTTAATTGCCTGGGCGTGCTGTTCTTTCTGCCGTTTCTGGGCCCCTTTGTCAGGCTGATTGATAATCTGGGAGGAACTGAGGCCCAGCAGGTCGCCAATGCGCATCTCATATTCAATGCGACATGTGCGGTCTTCTTTCTGCTGGCCATAAAGCCTTTTTCCAGGTTGATTTTAGGATTAATGCCCTCAAGAGACGGCGAGATAGTTTTTCTGACCCAGCACATAAAGCAGCCGCTGCCCGATGATATTCCTGAAGCGACAACGCTTGTGGAAAGGGAGATCGTTCATATGCTTGATATCGCCAAATACATCTTTCTCAACGCTCTGGAGGTTGCAGCGGGCAGGATGGATCTGTGCTCGAAGATTGTGCAATCAAGGGATTATGTAGACTACCTGCACTCTCAAATCATATCTGCAATTGTATCTCTCTCAGACCGTGAGATATCTGTAGAGTATGCCACCCGCCTTGCCATTCTGGCAAGAGTAGCCGATCTCTGCGGCTTGATGGTCCAGCAGATTGTTTCAATGGCCAGGAAATTTGAGGGCATGAAGGAGAAGAAGATCGAGCTATCAGAGGAGTCCTATGCTGGAATCCAGGAGATGGCCCTTCCCTGCCAAGAGAATATGGATCATCTTATAAGATCATTTCCAGATATACCCGAGAATATCGATAGAAGAATGCGCTACAATGATGAGCGACTCCGGCTGATCTTGAACTGGAACTATAAGCTGTATCTGATCCGGCTGGCGTCCAAGAGCAGCTACAGCGCAATGTTCTCAGAGATAATCTTCTCCTTTGAGAGGATAGGGTCCATCATCAGGGAACTGCGGAAGACCTCCATATCCATGTCCCTGCCATCATCCGCTCTTAATATGCCGGATCTGATCAAACCGCCCAATCATGATGAAGAGGGATAGAGCAGCACTGGAAGTGCAATCCCACTCTGGCTCATGACAGTCGTGATGCTATTATGATGAGCAATCCAGCAGGTATGAGATATCCACTACTGAGGAAAACCGCCAGATGTTGCCTATGCCCACTGCAGAGCCTACGGCAGCCAGGACGAAAGCCATCCCGGACGACCATCTCTCCAAAAAAACCAGCCGCCTTAAGAGACCTTGCGCCTCTGATCACTCTACAAGAAGACCCAGAAAAAAAAGGATTTGACCTTCAGGCCTTCTTCTCGGCCCTCACTATCAGAACGGGGCGGTTTGAGATCCTGGCAGTCTCGTGGGTTGTGCTGCCCACCGTCAGCTGCTCCAGCCAGCCTCTTCCGTGAGAGCTCATGGCGATCAGCGAGGCATCCTCCATATCTGCCAGCTTCGATATCTCTTCAGGCGCATTTCCAACCTGGACATGGACCTTGACCTTGAGGTTTGGCCTTGCTATCTCCTTTGAGATGTCATTGAGCTTCGCACCTGCCGCTCGAATTTCGGCATCAATCTGCTCATCGCTCTCGCCGCTGGCCACTACATACTGCAGATCCATCTCTCCCACGCCCTCCAATTTGCTGACGAAGGAGATCGCATCTCTGGCCGGCTCGGAGAAGTCCGTCGGGCAGATTATCTTGGAGAAGATGCCTCTGCAGAAGCGTCCCAGGTTCTCGCCTTCCAGAACCTTGTAGCGCATCAAGAGGAGGTTGGTATGGCCGTAAACCAGCACATTCTTGGAGACGCTGCCGAGCAATAGACCTCTAACCCGCCCCTTGCCCCTCGCACCCATCACTATTAATGAGGCATTCTCCTCATCTGCTACCTTCTGAATGACCTTTGCGGGATCTCCCTCCATTATGGTCTCTAACCGGGTCTTGACATTGAAATGGAGGGATTGGAGGTAAAGCTTCTGCTGCTCTATCATCTCATTGGCATTTTCGACCTCTGAGGCAGGGTCCCAGGACCGAGAGATGGGGGTCCTGTGTATCACATTTAATAAAACCACGTCTCTATTGCCCGGAAGCTCGCTGATGCATTCGAGGACGTTCTGAGAATACCTGGAGAAGTCGGTTGGAACCAGAATTTTTTCAAACATGGACTTTGAGTTTAGGTCTATTGGTTAATCAATTTATCGCCAATGAGGCAGGAGAATGGCTGCAGGGCCTGGCAAGAATGCAAAATGCTACTGCTAGATTTTTCTTCAGCGCTTTTCGCCTGGCCCCGCAGTTCATGTCTGATCAGACGTGCGTGGGGGGGGGCCGTCATCAGAGCACAGAGCGAAAATGAGATCGGAACAAAAGATTAATCATCTAATCCGGCCATCAGGCGTTCCAGTGAAAGGGAATCTGCTCTGTCTGGTCGTTATCGCAATCCTGGCCTCGGCTTTGGTAGCTGGCCTCTTATGCACCTCAGGAGCTTCCGACGATCGATGCTCCAGATGCCCTGGAAATGAGAGCAAATGTTCTTGCTGGGATTTTGTTTTCGATGAGACCTCCACTGTGAGGGGCGCGGGAGAGGTCTCAATCAAAGGAAAATTCAACGATCCTGCCGCCTCCTCCAAAGGATGGATGAAGGGCTCAGGCTCGATCAGCTTCGAATCCATCCGTGGCATGAGCAAGACTGGGCGGATAGTCGACTTCGTCCAGAAGTCCGATCTGATCTTCACAGGCGGTCAGCTCAAGAACCGAAAGAGGCTGAGTCTGCC
>JBFYLF010000050.1:0-16026 GCA_041305505.1 Methanothrix sp.
CTTCAAAAGAAAGAAAAGATCATCTGTCCGAAGATGCCGCATACTAGCCTCTCCGGCTTTAAGAGCCTGATTTTATGATTTACAAATGAGCATTTAGTATTGACAGGCACGGTTTTTCCGGTTAGATTGATGATTTATAAATCTGTCGAATAAACATAGGAACGGAGGGGGTGTGCAAGAAGAAAGTAAAAAGAGAAATGAGGATCGGGGCGGGTGAAGCGGGATCACTTCTCCGCCCATTCCTCGCTCTCCAGCTCGTCCAGGGCAGCCTTGACCCCGGCCACAGCCATCTGGAAGTACTCCTTTCCTTTCTCCAGCGATGCAGGCTCTGGATTGCCCATGATCCCATTTCCCATGAGGTGGCGCACATCTTTCATGATCACGAACCTGGGCCGCTTCGGGAAGTGCCCCTTCGGCCTGCCCTTCACCAGATCGGGCCTGATGACCATCATCAGAGACGTCTCCACTTCTCCGGCATGACCATCATGAGGCGTCTCTACCGCACTGAAGTCTATGAGATCGAACAACGAGACAAGGCTCACCCGGAAATCGCGCTCTTCCACAGCCATCTGGCCGGCCTCCTCAAGAGCTGCCATGTGCTGGCCTCCGGCATGGCCGGTTAAAATCAGCACTTTCGAGAAGCCGCTATCTGCAAATGAGATCAGCAGATCCTTGGAATAGGCCCTCATGGCGTCATGTCCCACGGTTATGGTGCCGGGAAAGCCCCGCGTGCTGCGGCAGACTCCATAATAGATGGGCGGGGCCAGGAAGACGGCGCGCTCCTCGGCCACAACCCTGGCCACCGCCATGGCCTGGACCGTGTCGGTGATCGTGGGCAGGTGCGGCCCATGCTCCTCGATCGCCCCCACTGGCAGTATCACCGTCCGGCTCTCTTTCTGGGCTGCCTCTATCTGCGGCCAACTCATCTCTTCCAGGAGCTTCATATGTTTATGACCTCTCCTGAGAGGACGTACTCCTCAGGCACCCTCAGCTCAGACTGCATGCCGCCCACATTGAGCAGATAAGAGCTCATGGGCTTGGTGTCGAAGTTGGTGCCACCAGCTATAGGTCCTTCTGTCGAGTATGGCAGCACCAATGTGAACCTGCCCTCAGCATCGCTGATATTGGACTGCTGATACAGAAACGCCCTATTCCTGTTTGTCACAATCCCCACTTGAGCGGATACTCGCGTACCAGGGGAAGCACTTCCCTGAACTATTGCGCCCGGGACGTGCTCAAAGATCTTTACCAGCTTCTGACCCTCAGTTGTCACCGCGGACTCCGACTCATGCACCAGCCGATAATGCTGTAGTGCTGGCGTTGGGAAAGCAGAATTGGCAGGATTCATGGATGCGATCATCGCCAAATCCCCACTGCTGCGTCTCTCATCTATGAACGCCATCAGCTCTGTCCGGTTCTTGGTGATCTTAGGGGCCTCGGTGAGCACGGGTATGACATTTCCATTATCATCAGTCATAGCCCTGTATGCCAGGCCGATACCATTCTCTCCGGAGGTCTCGCTTCCATCGAAGAAGTATAGCCTCGCAGTTATCGTATTGAAGTAAGGCTCATTCCAGGTCTGCAAAGGCACCCAGCGATCTCCCTGTTGCTGGACAACAAATCCCGAATAGCGGGTGTTGGGGATGCCGCTCCAGGCAGCCATCGCATGGAACTTGCCTACAGCCATTGGCTGGTCGACCATCACATACTTGGAGTTCATGTACAGGCTGCGATTTTCATCCAGGGCAGCAAGCACCTCTTCTGCCCGGCTCTCATTCTCGGCCAGGAAGAAGGGCGAAGAGCCTGGGACGTTAGTAGTGACACTGCCTATCCCCTGCTGGAAGGGATTTGCATTGGGAATCCGATGCCCAACGACCTCTATGAGGTGCCCGTAATCCCACCAGGACATGACGCCGTAAGCCTCCTCTGGATAAGGATACTTCTCGCCATCAGGCCGCTCATACTTCTCATAAAGCTCCATTCCTGGGCTAGGCGTATTGTTCTGAAGCCAAGCCGTGGATGTCAGCCAATCCGATTCAGGGCCTCCGACATTTTGAGAATAAATCTTGCTCATGCTGTAGCTCGGCATTATGATCAGCCCGAATATCAGGATTGCAGCTACAGACAGCTTCAAGATCGAGATCGTAAGCTTCTTCTGGTCCTTGACGCCAGAGAACTCTTTATCAAGGCTTTCGAATCCCGCCTTTTGCATAGCCCAGATTATCAGAAATGCTGTGAGCACAGCCACATTTGCCGAATAATAATATGTGAACCTATTCTGGGCTATGGCCATGATCAGGATCAAGGCTGACCAGCTCAGAATCATGATCTCGGCAGGCTTCTGGAATTTCGCATTTCTGATAACAATTACGATCATGGCGACGAGGGCCAGGGTGAAGGGTGAGAATATGATCGCCAGGGGGGAGATGGACGCGTCCAGGGTTCCCGGTCCAGGGAACGAACGAAGAACGCTGCTAAATGAGAAGACACCCCCCTCTGAGAATAATGGTGCGGCCTCGCCCACAGTGGCTGCACCGCCCGTCCTGGAATGAAATATGAAAAATCCTGCGAAAAGCATCCTGGTGAACTTGGGCAAGATCAGATAGAGCACGGATGTGCCAAGGACCGCCAGACCCAGAAGAGATGCTGGGTAGTAGTAGACTGAATAGCCCTTATCCCTGATCAAGCGGGAGAGCAGAGAGAAGAAGATGGCTGCGACTGCGCCTAAGAGCAGTATGGTCGGCTGGAAGAAGCTATAGTAGTAATTGGAAAAGCCGTTGGCTGAATCCACAAAGGGAAGTACAAGGAGCGTAGCCACCAGGAAAGCAATGCCCGCTATTATGCCCAGATACTCGACGCTTCTTCCTCTGATGTGATCGAATGTGCTCTGCAGCAGTATGAACAGCAGAATTACTCCCTCGAAGAGAAATCCAGACGCCCAGGCATCGATATAAAACCCCAGAGCGACGCCGGTCAGGGCTGAGTAGACCAGAGGCTTCTTAAAGGCCGGCCAATCCTTCTGCACGCCAGCAAAGCTCATGCCCTTGCCATAGTGCAGAGCGAGGATCAGGAACATCATTGTGAGGCTGCTGAAAAGTATCTCTGCGGCATGATGATCTGTCCATCCGAGTGTTGTGCGGATGACCTGGCCTGGCAGGAGAGCTACCAGCAGCGCAGAAAGCAGCCCGCAGCTCTTGCCTAAAAGCTCTCTTCCGATGAAGTAAGCTGGAATGACCATGAGCGCGCCAAAGATTGCGGGCATTAGGGCTCCAACCACGTCCACAAGATGATCGCTGGGGTGGCCGAGGCCCAGGATATAGGATACTATGGTTATCGCCCAGCTGAGCAGTGGGCCGAAGTGAAGTGGAGTTCCATAAGGAAAGTTGGTCATGGGGTCCCAAAAGAGCCGCTCCAGGTTGATGACTGTCCCGTGAGCCAGCATCATATGATACCAGGCGTCGGTCTCGCTGCTGAACATGACCCGATCGCCATAGAATACTCTGTTCCAGGGGATAATAGCCCGCATATAAAATGAAATGATAGCGGTTAATATCACCCCAAGATAATAGTATAGCTCATTGCTCATCCAGTCGGCTGCCTTGCCAGCAGCCCTGACCTTCTTCTCCTGAGAGGCGGGTGGGGCACTCCCGGGCTTGGCCTCTTTGGGCGTCGCCGCGTTTTTTTTGCCGCCGTCCCCCTTATCTGCATTTCTCTTAGACATCACCGTCAAGAGACAGTTCTATCCTCATAAACGTTTTGAATCAGGGTTTTTAAGGAAGAGCTCAGAAGATCTATACCATCTCAAATGCCCCACAGAGTTCAAACCATCAGCTTTCAATATAGTGGGGAGATATAAGGGATTGATCCTTATGGAAAAGATACAGGATGTAAATGGTCTGGGCGGAATGCTCAACGGATTTAGAGATCTGGTCAAGGATGAAGAAAGAATCGCATTCATCGGCTCGCCGGGATTTTGCACCCCATTTGCTCTGTTTCTGGGCTATCCGGTCAGAGAGAAGGAGCAGGTCTTCATTCCAGGTCTGCAGATGGATAAAGCCAGAAGCATGGTTGCCACTGATTACGGCATGGAGTTAGCAGGTGAGGCTGACGCAAAAGCAGATGTTGTCGTGATCTTGGGTGGCATGGCCATGCCGAAGATCGGCGTTAAGCCTCTGGAGATGAAGGAGTTTCTCGGCAAGATGAGATATAAGAAGCTAATAGGCGTATGCTTCATGTCGATGTTTGAGAAGTCCGGGTGGTGCCAGATGCTGCCATTCAGCTATGTCATGAATATCAACCTGGGGGGAGAGATCTCCAAATAGAACCATCCCCTTTAAGCGGCGGAACTTTTTCGGATAGGAGATCATTAGAAAAATATCTGATGGGCCCGACGCGATTTGAACGCGTGACCTCACGGTTATCAGCCGTGCGCTCAACCTGGCTAAGCTACGGGCCCGATCCGCACTTTGCATTGATGATCCCATTTATAACAGTTTCCCTTCCCGGCACTCAGATTCGGCTTTCATGCTATTGCCCGAATCTGGCATGACGAAGACCCTCTTTCTTTATGATGGCCCCCTCGTTCATAAAGTCCAATAAAATTCATTTGCCTTGGCTCTTTCCGCTGCCGCAAAAGTGAGCGCATTTGCAGGATATTCGACAGACTTAAATCAAGGCAGGGATGTTCATAACCGTGATAATTATGGTTTCCCCAAAGAAAGAAGAAGCTGAAGACTTGACTGGCCTCTACGATCTGGCAATTCCCCTGAGCATGCCGGTCTCAGTGATCAGGGAGCTGGTCGAGAAGTTCGATCTTGATCTGATAAGAAGGCCGGGCAAGATGGATATGACAGGCGAGGCTATGGACAGAGAGATCCTGGTTCTAAGGGGCGATCTCGAGACCGTTAAAGCCGCAGAGAAGTACATGTTCGAGGCATTGGACAAAAAGGTGGCCCAGTGGGAGAGCAAAGAGAAAGAAGAGAAATACAAGAAATTCTATGAAGAGCAGGCGGCTGCCAGGATCAAGGAGCTGCGAGACAATCCCGATTCTGTTAAAGAATGGGATATAACTCCCATGCAGTCCTAAGAGAGATCAGTCTATCATCACCCATTTGTTTTTTCCTTCCCAAAGCTTCAGTGAGAAGAGCTGGACGGCTGTGCCATCGAGATCCCTCTTCAAGCGATCTGCTATCCAGCCGGCTATGGCCTCGGCTGTAGGATTTGGAAGGATATCATTGAGGAGGCTGTGGTCAAGATCCTTGAGGGCTCCGGCGATGATCTTCTTAAGCTTATAAAAATCCATGACGAAGCCGTCGCAGCCTACTTCGCCTTCAACGACGATCTCCACCTGGTATGTGTGGCCATGCAAATTGACGCATTTTCCGGGGTAGCCGGGCAGGCTGTGAGCTGCATCAAACTCTGTGATGACCCCAAGCTTCATTCTGCCCGCCCCCTGCGCCGGTCGATCTCATCGAGCTGGTCCAGCATCTTTCTTAGAGCAGTTCTCACGGCATCTGAGAAGCTGACGAACTTGCAGCCGTCGCCCACATGGGATTGGACATCGTCTATGATGTGCTGAGGTATATCAACTGTCACTTTTGGCATTTTCATCCTCGGGAATATCTGCCCCATTCGGGTATTCCAGAGGTATGGCCAGGGGAATATCGTATTAATAGGTTGTGTCTCAAGCCTCAAGCCTCACGCTTCTGGTCCCCTGTTTTTTGCGGGATTACTCATTCGACATAGACAAGCGCATCCTCAGGTGCTGCAGCCAGGATCTTGAGCGCTTCGGCCTCCATAAAGTGAAGCCTTGCCGGCACGATCAAAATATGCAGAGGCCCGCCGAAGTCGTGATCCTTCAGGCGCGCCAGCAGGTCGGCCCTCACAGTCGCATCGTCTGAGCCTGCCCTGGCTATGCCTATGCCCACAGTCTTCGGCGGCAGCTTCTCTTCTGCTGCTTCTTCCATCTCCAGGAGCAAGGCCGCACCCTCGTTGGCAGTCATGTACCTCTCAGCAGGCTCCCTCTGAATATCCAGGAAGAGCATTGTATGCAGGTTCCTCCCCAGATTCTCTTGCAGCACCATGTAAGGCGTCTCAGGGATGATGCGTTTGCCGCGCGCCGTGTAAGGAAAGGGGATAGTCGTGGACCTGCCGAAGCGGTAGTTTTGCAGGCCGCATAGACCCGATACGGCTGTGACTATTGAAGAGGAGTGAATCAGCCGGGTCTTGATTCCCAATTTTTCAGCCCGAAGCCGGAGGTCGAGATGAGTGGTTGAGACCATGGCGTCGCCCCCCACCAGGAAGGCCACATCCCGATCTCTTGCCTCCTCCAGCCAGAGCGGCTCGACCTCCACCTCTGTGCGGCTGAGGAGGTGGATCTCTTTGCCGTAGAACTCCTCAAGCCTGCGGGGAGTTGTGCCCATCAGCCGGGATGTATAAAACTCGGCATAAATCCTGTCTGCAGAGGTGACAGCTTCCAGGCCCTTGACTGAGATATCCAACTCATCGTAAAGCCCGAGGCCGATGAATGTGAGCATGACCCTTCCTTCAATCCTCCTGCTTAAAAAAATCACCCTTCATTCCTACGCGTCAAGTCTACGTCAAGTCTATATGCCATCCCTATGCAAATAGAGAGGCATGATTGGCAGGGCAACTCAGGTGGTGGATTGCCGCGAGAGCATGGGGCTGGCCAAGGGAGGCGGCCTGGCTCAGAGGGGAACCCTCTCAGAGGCGACGAAGCCGGATGTGATCGCCATAGCAATGTCGCCGGGGCGGCGTCACATCACAAAGCCGGTTTGCGAGATGACATACGGCCTTCGGAGAGAAGGCATTCAGACGAGCGTTCTGGTGCTGGAGGCAGGGACCGGGCTTCCAGACAGCTTTCCCCAGGCATCGCGAGGCTACGGGCCTACATTCGGGCTGAATGAGAGAGAGCTGGAACAGATTGCACGCCACAAGATAGCTGTGCTGCACCTGGGAAATGTGCGCTCGCACGTCATCTACAAGACCAAGGAGGTCCTATCCCAGGTGGACATCCCTGCGGTTGTCGTGGCCCAGTGCCCCATAGACATGGAGGACTTCGCCCGCGAGGGGGTCAAGACAAGCCTTGTTAAGCCGCCTCACCAGAAGATTGAGACAAAGGGCGAGGTTGTGGACATCGTCACAGGCATCACCCGCGGTGCAACATGCACACGTGTCAAGCTCAATACACTGGCCAAGGCCCTGAACAGGCATCTGGCCGAGATCACAGCTCGCGAGGCTGAAGAGGCCCGCAAGAAGAAGAATAAATAATTAATACTATTTTTCCAATAAGGCAGGACTCTGATGAAGCTCGTAGTTCTTTTAGGAGACGGCATGGCAGATCTGCCTCTCTCTGCCCTGAAGGGCAGAACGCCTTTGCAGAAGGCGAAAAAACCAAATATGGATCTCCTCGCAAAGCGTGGCCGAAGCGGCCTGGCCAGGACTGTGCCTGACGGATTTCCGCCTGGAAGCGATGTGGCAAACATCTCAGTCATGGGCTATTCGCCTGCCGAGCATTATACAGGCGACATAGCCTTCCGCTGCAATTTCGTGACAATTGAGGATGGAGTCATGAAGGACTACAGCGCCGGGCATATAACCTCAGAGGAGGGGCGCGATCTGATCGAGGCTCTGCAGCCACTGATGCCAGAGAGGAGGCTTTATGCGGGTGTCAGCTACCGAAACCTCCTCGTCCTCCGCTCTGGTGGAGAGGCGATCTGCACTCCGCCCCACGACATAAGCGACCGGCCAGTTTCCGAGCATCTGCCAAAAGGGCAGGAGAGCGGGGAGCTGATCCGGCTGATGGAGTCGGCGCGCCCAATCCTCGAGAGCCATCCGGTTAACCAGCGGCGGATCGCTGCCGGGAATCGGCCCGCCAATGCGATATGGCTCTGGGGGCAGGGGCCAGCTCCTGCAATGCCATCCTTCGCCGAGAAATACGGGCTCTCCGGGGCCATGATCTCTGCCGTCGACCTTCTCAAGGGAATAGGCAGGTATGCCGGACTTGAGGTCATAGATGTTCCTGGAGCCACAGGCAATATCGACACCAACTACGAGGGAAAGGTTCGCGCTGCTCTGGAGGCTCTCAAGAGCTGCGAGTTCGTCTATCTGCATATCGAGGCTCCCGATGAGGCTGGCCACGAGGGCAACGTCGATCTGAAGGTCAGGGCCATTGAGATGTTCGACGAGCACGTTGTTGGGCCGATCGTCGAGGAGCTGGAGAAGAGCGGTGAAGAATGGCGGGTGCTACTGATGCCGGACCATGCAACTCCGATCTCCATCAAGACCCACAGCCGAGATCCAGTGCCCTTTGTAGTCGCTGGAAGCGGTGTTGAGCCCGACGGAGTGCAGAGCTTCGATGAGGCCGCGGCGAAGGAGGGCTCATACGGGATTGTGGAAGCCAGGGAGCTTGTGGGGATGATGAAAGGATAGGAAATCAGCCACATTAAGCCCAATGTGACGGCAGCGCACTTGCAGCTCCCCAGCATTGACCAGCCAATAGAATCGAAGATAGGAGGTTTTTTGCTCCACCTGCCGGATCATGCAACTCCGATCTCAATTAGGGGGAGAAGAGAAAGGAGGTAGTGCTGAGGATGCAGATGGAGATTAGGCTATCTGGCATTGATTTTCAGTCCGATTATTTATTCAAAATCATTGATGAAAACTAAATTTAGAACCGCAGCTCTAAAATGAATACCATCGGACGGCAGAATAGGCCTGCGCCTGCCAGGAAGCGCTCTAAAACAGTGAAACAACCATCCGAGAGCGAGCGTAAGGCTGTAGATGCTGGGCTGCTGCTGGCAGCCCTAGCAATCTATTCCTTCGCAGAGGAGGTGCTGCCTATCAGGCACAGGATGCTCATGGAATTCGATGAGCGTGTCTACCTCGAAGGCTCCCGAGAACATTTCACTGGCCCTGATGTCCTTATAGAAGATCTTGTGCCAGGAAGCATCCGTGCCCCAGGTGCCATTGAAGGCATTCTTGGTATCTAGGCCAATCAGGTGAGCTGGATTGTATACCCCATTCTCGTCAGTCATGAGGGCTTTTGCAGCCTCGATGTCTCTGCCTGCGCCCTTTAGCAGATTGGCCAGATCCTCAGAGCTGACATTATCCGCCGGCACATAGGGCGTAGTTGAGGAGAAAAACGCAGTCTGCTCTTGTTCGATCTCATGTACAGAGAGCAGTTCTCTGATATCGACACCAGCGCCTCCATATAACTCCTCGGACTTTATGTGCTTTTCACCAGTTAAGGGCGTGTTACCGGCATAGGTCAACTTGTTCGTTTGATAGAGGTTCAATGCCGCCGCCTTACTCCCGCTAACTGAAGGAATTTCTCTCTTAAGCTTGTCTGCGACCTGGGAATAGGCAGTCTCCTGATCAAGCTCAAAATCACCTTCACCTGACATGACATTGGAGTACTCTAAGGCGATCTCCCGGTCTATGGCAGACGTGCCAATGTCTATTACTCCGGTCCCTGCAATCTTTTTGGCCTCACAGTACTGTCCATATTGCAGAGGATCCATCGATGGCTTATAGTAGAAGTTCAGGTCGGATCTGCCGCAGTCATCGATGATTTTGACTTCATAGATCATAGGGTCTATTTCCCAGCCGTCTCGGGGAGACTCGCTCACTGTATAGTTTCCTGCCAGGAGACCGCAGACTGACCATTTCCCATCTTCTGCCGTGGTCGAGGTTGCGACCAGCCTGCCGTTCAGGTCTCTGATCTCGATCATGAAACCGCCCGGTGAGAGGCCTTCAGACATAATTTTTGTTCCAGAGATACAACATATGACTTGCACAGGCTCGGTATCATTGTCGGTCACATTGTCGCCTGTAGGCGTAACCCCTACTGCGTTCGCCTTGTTCCAAACCACCCCAAATGCTTTACCGTTGATATGGGCCACCAATTCGATGTAGGTAGACTCGTTGGCCTTCAGCTCCGGCAGAGTCCAGGATATATTCTGGCCAATTCTCTTGCCGGAACGGTTGTCAGAGACATAGTCAAGACCGGTGGGAAGAACATCATCGACCACAACGGGCTTCAGCAAGACATCGCCGGTGTTGGTCACCTCGATCAAGAATGTGACATTGGTCGAGAGTGCACCGCTGGGCGGAGAGACCGTCTTGTTGACCAATATGCCTGGGCCCAATTTCCTATTGGTGAAGTTTATGTTGGTCTCGTTTCTGCAGTCCAGGAAGATATCCATGCAGCTAGAGCTGATATTGGTCCAGCCAGCCGGAATATCTTCACAAACAGTGTAGTTGCCTGGCTCGAGGTTGCAGAACTGGTACCGGCCTAATTGGTCTGTCTTGGTTCGCCCGATCTCTCCTGTAGCATTGGTGAGGACTATCATCAAGTTAGCTATTCCCTCATAGTCGGCACTGTCGTTGAGCTTATATCCGCTTATGCAATAAAGCGGCGTATTCCAAAACTCGATATCCTTGACATCATTGTAGCTGAGGTTCACATCGATGCATTTAGCGGTCAGATTCATCCATCCGGATTCAACGCTCTCACAGACCTGCCAGACTCCAGGGGTTAGGTTGCAGAAGCTGAAGTATCCGGTTTCATTGGTCTTAACTGTGTAGCACCCGCCACTGGCATTGCATATGCCCACCGTCCAGTTGGATAGGCCCTCACCGGTACAGTTATTGATCTTTCGGCCCTCGATGCACAGGCCGTGGGTGTTGACAAAATCGATGCCCGAGAGATTGCTACAGTTGAGGATTGCATTCCGGCAGGCTTCGCCTGATGAAGTCCAGCCCTCCTGGCTGACCTCGCATATTGTATACGACGCTGGTGGCAGACCGCAGAACTGATAATAGCCGGTTTCGTTGGTGGTTGTGTTAAGTGTCTCGTCATCTTTGCCCTTTCTCAGGCTAATAGTCCAGTTGGCCAGCCCCTCCTGGGTGAAGCTATCGATCTTGCGGCCTCTGATGCACAATAGCTCCTGGTTGATGAAGTTCTGGTTGGTGGCGTTGGTGAATCCAATCGAGATCCTGCCTGGCTTAGAGACCTCAGACCAGCCCATTGGAACGATCTCGCTGACAATATAGTCGCCAGGCCACAAACCGCAGAACTCATATCTGCCGTCAAGGCCAGTCGTTGTGGTGGAGATCGCCTGGCCGTCACAGCCGGTGAGGATTATGGTCGTATCAGGCACGGGAGAGTAGTCGCAGGACCTCAGCTTGTAGCCGCTGATGCACAAGAGCTGCTGGTTGGTGGAGTTTTGACTTTTGTACTTTGCTTCCAGCAGTTCATTGAAGCTCATGAGCAGATTGGCTTCCACTCGCAAGAGGTTCTCATAAGCGGCCAGGAGATTGACCCTGTCCTGATGTGAATCGATTTCCATCTTGTTCAGGAGCAGATTGAAGCTCTTATATAGCCTGGTCTGCCTCTTCAGCAGATCCTCGAAGCTGGCTATCAGTTCAGTCTGAGCATCCTGGCTGTGATCTTCCGCCGTATAATCACACAGGCTCATCCAGCTCTTATTGATCTTGGCATTGAAGGAGGCGAAGAGAAAAGCCTCATCCCAAAGCATCTGCCGGTAGCTCTTGAGCAGGTAGGTCCGGTTCTCCTTGCTATACTCCGCATCCCAGCCGGTGCTGGACTCATTGGTGAGAAGTTCCTCAAAGCTGCCGGTGAGATCAGCTTGAGAGCGCAGTAGCTGCTCGAAGCTTACCAGAAAGGAGTAGTTGGTCGCATTAGTATCGGGAATAGTATGCAGCAGATCCTCGAACTGGAAGAGAAGCTGAGATTGGTTATGCAGCAGATCCTCAAAGCTCTTGGCCGCATCGGTCTGGTTGTAGCCGCTCGCTGGCACATATGTAGCCAGTGTCGTGCGTTTGTCACTCTGATCCGGGTCATCTCTGTATCTCAGGTTGACTGTGCTGTAGAGTGTGGCCGGCGCATCCTCGGGTGCCCTTACGCTGATGTTGATGTATCTGGTCGAGCCTGATGCAATCTGGTTAAATCTCACGTAGATCAGGTCTCCTGATTGGCTTATGCTGTAATCCGCAGGATTTGCAGGATAGATTTCTGTTCCTAAGTATACCACATCATAGGGCAATTTGTCGGTTACCACCACCAGCGGAGCATCGCTGCGATTACTGTTTTTGACTGTGATATTGTAGTTGAATATCTGGCCAGGATTTACCTGCATAGCAGCTATGCCGTTGACCTGCGCAGTCTTTTCCACGCTGAGATCATTTAAGATATCAATATCTGACGCATTATTGCCGCCAAAGGTATCATTCCCCGACCACATAGGAAGAATATATGGCTGCAGTAGAGCTTTTCCCGATTCATGGACTGTATCATCGATATAAGAGTCGTAAGTCGCACTTCCGATGGAAGCTGAGCTTGAATTCATCAGGAGGGCTATGACTATAATACATAGTATTATAATAATACTTGAATTTTTATAGTATTTCTTGCATGCTATAGTGCTCAAAGAAAGAGCTGATACGTGATTAAAGACTAAAGTTATTACTTTAGATATCTCCATTGAAACGACACTCCCTCTCTCATAGCTCAATTCATTGCTCGCAACGATCAATATTGCTAATTGCTCAATATAAGCACAATTGCTTTTATGACTATATTAAATTTTTGCTATTTAATTAATTTCAAAATTAGGAAATCTATGAAAAATATTTTGCCATTGCTTAAAATTTTCATTTTCTAGTATCGTCCCCAACCGGACATAAGGATCTTCTATCAAAAAAGATAGTTTATAGTGTTTAACCTAATGGCTTTATATATAGAAATCAGTTTGATCAGGCTTTGCATAGCGGTCATAAGTTTCATATGTTGGGTAAAACACTATAAATTAAATCAAAAGCATTCAACTGGATTCGAATCCCTGAACTGCTGAAATGATCCGATCGCTGCTTAAGCCGAGTTACAATCTCTTGCATACAGGCTCATCCTGACTCCTTTTGACCAAATAGTATCCGGCGGCAAGAGAGAGGATTATGAATCCTATGCCTATCAGGGTTAAGCCCTCTATTTTGCTGGAATCCAGGATGATGACCTTTCTGGCAATAGCTATCATTGCCACCAATAGCACTACCTGAACATTGAGAGCATGCTCCTTGAGATAGATCCTCAGCGTCTCCAGGAGTTCGATGCCAATCAGGATCAAGAGAAAGTATCCAAAGATATCGAGAAGCTCATCTATTTCAAGGAGCATAAGAGGCGGGGATGAGATGTCAATGGCAATTAGGTAGATCAGCTCCAGGGTTGCAAGGATGACCACGAGTCCCATCAGCGCTGTCAGTACGGTTACGATTGCCTTATGGAAGAGTTCCATGTAGTTCAAAGCAGTGTCACCCGGATAAGCTCAAAACTTCTAAATTAACTGGTGTCTTCTCACTGATGTGATCGGTTTGTATTTGAGCATTTTGCCGAGGAGCTTGAGAAGAGCGGCGAGAGCTGGCGCGCGCTCCTGCTTATGGACCATCCAACGCCGATCTCAGTCGAAACCCACAGCCGCGATCCCGTGCCCTTTACAGTCGCCAGCGACGGAGTCGATACCAACGGGATGGAGAGCTTCGATGAGGCCGCGGCGAAAGAGGGCGGATACGTGCTGGTGGAGGCGACGGAGCTGGGGTGGGAAGGAGAAATAATCATGAGAGGATGTCCACAAATTAATTCCGAAAGATTGATATGGGTTCTATGAGAGCATCTCCCATGAATATTAGGATTGATTTTAAGGTTCTCTTCGTATTATTGATTGTCTTTGACCCGTTGGCAAACCAGGTAGCGGCAGATGAATTGGAGAATATCACAGGAGAAGATATTGGAAAACAGATCCTGGCCAATGCTCCTTTGAGCATCCAGTCGGGATCGGATATAGACAAAGCGAGATATGCGTATGGCATTTACTGTGGTGCTCTTGCCGATGTGAATACTTCAGAGGATGAGGGCTTGGTGAATTCATTGACGGGCCTTGATCACGCAGAAGCACTTAAAGGCATCTTTCTTGGAATGGGGATATCCTCGAACAACTCACTTGAAATCGTGGCCGGCAAGATAAATCATACTGAGAATGGGACTGGCGATCAGGCCGGAGATGGATCGGTCATATCTGCAAGAAATAACTACTCAGATGCCGTATCAAATGGTCAGGATACAGATCGGTTCCATGCTGCTGCTGCCCTTGCCTCAGTCGATCGATTGTACGTCTTCGATCCCTTCATGATGGCAAGAGGAAGAAATGGTCAGTATAACGAGAGCGAGAGCAGTGAATGGAACGGTATGGATGTCAGAGAATGGAGTACCAATATGGAGGCTGAAGGTTATTCTGTCTTCAAGGATGAAGGCAGATCATGGTACTATTCCGTTGAGGAGATCGAAGATAAGTTCTTTGGCAGACCTTCGTATGCAGGGGAGTATCGGGCCGAGTTGAAGCCTGAATGTGATAATTGCAGCCAGAGCGATGAGCAGTCAGACGATTCAGATATACTAAAATTCATAGTACTTCCCGACAATGAGGTAATTGGCATCATCGAGGATAAAGAAGAGTCTAGCGTTCCTTATGATGACAATTCTTCCCTAAACCAGATCAAAGGGGCGATTTATGGCTATTATGATTCGCGGATCAACGAGCTTGGATTTGTCGGAATAATGACGTCTCGAAAAATCGAAAACAAGTCCTATGAGCTCTTCGTTACATATGAGTATGTCAAGAGCGGCCAAGCTCAGATAGTCGATGCCAGAACCCCGGAAGAGTTTGCCGAAGGGACAATACCTGGTGCTGTAAACATCCCCTACGATCTGATATACGCTGGCGACAAGATCAAAGAAGACGCTTCTTTGAGTGCTATTTTTGCAGGTCTCGATAAGAACAGGCCTGTTGTGGTGTACACCAGTACAGGCGTAAAAGCGTCTTCAGTTGTTCTTGCTCTCAGGATCTTGGGATACGATGCCAGGCTTTACACATATCTGGATTGGCTTGAGCATGAGGCTGAGACATCCGGATAGAGCGACAAGATGTTTGAGTACATGGCCCATGTCTTCCGAGTTGAAAATTATCGGTTGGAATCAGAAAAAGCAAGAGGTAGAAAATATATGAAACACCATGTCATTGCATTGCAATTAGCAGCAATCTTCTTATTGACAGCATTCGTGACCGCTGATGAAACCCCGTATGATAATATTCTTATCTCTACAGATATTCAGAATAGCCTGGAATCCAGCAAACCCGCTCCAAGCAACGCTGGCCCTATTGAGAGCAGCCGTGAAGAAATGATTGCTCCGTTTTCCAGAGTCTCCAAAGACGATTTTCTACTCGATGTGAGCGAAGGGACATCTCAATATTTAGAAGGCGCAGTATCCATTCCCTATTCACAATTCCTCGCAGATAAAAAACCGAAACCAATGGATGAAATATCTAAAATTCTCAGAGATGCAGGCGTCCCATGTGATAGACCCATTTATGTTTATGGGGAATGTGCCCCTTGCGGGCACAGTTTCTCGCCTGCTTCTTTTGTCTTTTTGATTCTTGATTCCCTGGGCTACCAGGCAATTTTGATTGAAGGCACCATTGAAGAATTGGCCGCCTCTGGCGGACAGACATCTGACAGGCCGGCAATCAAGCCCAAAACGAACTGCACTCCTGCGAATAATTCCCGAATTGATGACGGGAAGAATAAAACTCAGATTGAGATCGGAAATGGCAGCAAGACCGATGAGGGGTTTGCCGGAATTATGACATCTCAAACCATCAACCAAAACGAAAGCACTTCAGAGGGGGATGTCTATGCATTTAAAGCCAATTCCACACAGGACCAAGAACTGAATGATACAGTCAACCAATTTGAGAATGCATCTAATGAGTCAATTGACATAAATAGCGAAGACTTTTATGAAGATCCCAATCGCAGCCCATTTCGTTGGAGACATACTCTGCAAGATGTCAGCAGGCATGGTTTCTATAAGCGTTACGGAAGGGTCTTGAGAGAACATGCATTGAGCGGGGAGCCCTTTTCGCAATACGAGAT
>JBFYLF010000051.1:0-8962 GCA_041305505.1 Methanothrix sp.
ATAGAAATCGATCATTCTTTTCTCCAGATCCTCACAATAATCGCAATCCCTGCCAGGTTTATGGCCAGGATCAGGATCACACCCAGGATCTTCTTCATTCTCCCGCTGCCGATCCCCTCTCTATCCTCCACAAAGCCCTCCGTCGAGGCCGCCTCGACCCTTGAATCGAATTTCCCGTCAACCGGCATGACCTCCCCCTCCCATGGAATGCCTGCGGAGATGTTGAGCAGATGAAGCAGCGTGGGGGCTATGTCGACCTGCGACCATCGGCCACCCAAATTCAGATCCTCCACACCTGGCCCCATGAAGACCAGTGGGACGCGCAGGGCCTCCAGCCTTTCTCTGTATTTCTCTCCTGCATGGCCCCCTTTGCCTTCCTCTGAAGGAAAGACCATTCCGTGGTCGGCTGTTACGGCCAGCAGCACATCATTCTGCCGACAGGCCTCAGCCAGCCGGCCAAGCGGCGTGTCGAGGGCAGCCGCCACATCCCGATAGCCCTCTGGCCCCAGGTTATGCCCCGCGCTGTCGACTGCCCCCGCGTTCACGAGCAGGATGAAATGCCGGCCCGAGAGATGCCTGACGCTGTCCGCAGCCGCATCCAAAGCCCAGGCGTTATATCCGGCATAGCCAGAGACGCTGCTGCTTTTTGTGTATCCGGCAAACCTGTCCCTCCAGGTCCCTCCAGGCCTGCAAGAGAGGCGATATGCTCTCTGCAGCTTCGCCCTGAAAGCCGGGGATGGGCTCCGCCCCGTGCAGTGAGTTGTCGCCCAAATAAAGCACGCCGTCCATCTCCTGCAAAACAGGCATGGCATCCCCCCTCTCAAGTATCCCGATGCAGAGGTAGCCCTCCTCTCGGGCGGCATCGAATATAGTCGGACCGAGCTGGTCGGGATCCGTCCCGGCAGAGCCTGTGATGAGGATGGCGTGGCTCTGTCCTGTCTCGGGAATGGGCACCTGCAGGTCCAGCACCCTGGCCCCTCCGCTCGTGAGGTTGAAGAGGACAGCCCCCTCGAGAGGCGATCCGTCGAGGGCATAGGCCCGCTGCTCGGGATAGACGTAAGAGGAGCCAAGGCCGTCCACGACAAGAAGGACGGCGGACGATGGCCCTGCCACATCTCTCGCCGGGGCATCGAATGCCAGGCCTGCCTGTGAGGCTAGAGAGAGCAGCAGTAGCAAAAAAAGAGTTTGACGGACCATCAATGATCTGAGAATCCCTTCAGAAGTCCGTCATGACCCGGTACTGGTCGATCTCCGTCTGCTTCAGGCCCGTCAAGAACTGCTCGGCCATGTCGCGAATGTCCTTGGAGCGGGTGATCGCCCTGCCTACGACGAGGATGTTCGCGCCAGCAGCGAGAGCCGCAGCCTCGGTGTCAACGCGAATTCCGCCGGCCACTGCCACAAGAAGCCTGCGATCCTCTCCTGCTAACGCCTTTATCTCGCCAATGTTGCTCCAGGCGTGAGCGCTCTTCTCCATATCTATTGCCCTGTGAAGCTCAACAACGTCGGGCAGAACCTCCAGGCCCTTTAAGACCGCCAGGGGATCGGGCACATTGAGCATATCTATGATTGAGTAGATGCCTGTCTTCCTGGCCTCCCGAATCGAGAGTTCAATTGTCTTCTTGGGGGCAAGGCCAGATATTACGACTGCATCGGCAGTCGAGTCGGCAGCAAGGCGCACCTCCAGGTTTCCAGTGTCAAGGGTCTTGAGATCGAGTATGACAAAAGCCCCAGGCCGAATAGCCCTGATCTCCTTGACCACATTTATCCCGAGCATCTTGACCAGAGGCGTTCCAACCTCGATCAGAATGTGGTCGCTCTCAGGCAGAGCCGTGAGGACGCGGCGGACCTCTGCCACATCAACCAGATCAAATGCAACCTGCAGGTATGGCGGGTCCCAGAGGCGTGTCACACGGAATCCCATAATCGGGTGAGTCGAGCGGTCCTTCTCGTAGAGCATCAGATCGACATCCGGGAACCCGGCCATCGCTCTCTCTATTGCAAGCTTCGTGGCACCGTAGTTGTAGCGATAGATCGCATCATAATCCTTGGCCTGGGGATGGATGAACACTGAAACGATCAGCAAGAGCTCCTCGGCCTTATCCTTTGGAATTATGCCCTCGGCCACAGAATCGGCCACAGCCTTGGCCACAGCCATCTGGGCAGGGCCGAAGATCTGGGCTGCCTGCTCCATATTCTTCACAGTGACCTTTGGCACGATGAGTGTTGACGGCTTGGGCGGCAGGTTGGGCCTGATGACGCCCAAGAGCGGAGTGTGCCCCGCAGAGAGCTGCGTAAGTCCGGAGGCAAAGGCCGTGGCCACAGGCCCCTCCTTGTCTCCTATGATCAGATCGATATGAGCAATTTCAGGCTCCTTTCCTATGAGAGCCTCTCCTACTAAAAACAAAAAGATTCACCTCGATTTGGGGTTTGAGCAATCTCTCTATTTTAATCCTTTTGCTATTTCTCCACTTTCAAACAACTTCCCAGTATATCAGAGGGGCCAGGGCAAGCAGGGCAAGCCCTGTGAATAGCCTCATTCCAACGCGATGCTCCTTTCGGAGTGAATCAACCTGCTCAGGACTCATGCCCATGGCAATCCCGCTGCCCAGGAGCAGTATGGGCAGGACGACTCCAAGGTTGAAGAAGAAGAGATAAGTCGCTCCCACAAGGTAGCTCCTGGCCGAGAATAGGTCGAGTATCGCGAGGTATATGGCTCCGACGCATGGAGCCTTGACCAGGGAGAAGAGGGCCCCGATCAGAAAGTAAGAGCTGTAGCGGCCTTTCTGTACACCCGCCCGGAAATAGGGCAGAGCCCAGTCGGTTCGGAAGATCGAGGGCTTTGCCCCCCGCAGCCGCATACCATCCCAGATCTGAGAGATGCCTGCCAGCATCAGAAAGCCTGTAAGTATGTAGCGAAAGGCGATTGCCACTGCCTCAGATTCGATCAGCCTTTGCATCCCCAGGCCGAAGAGGAAGTAGGTTGTGAATATGCCGGCAGAGAAGAAGGCGACCATCAGAACGAGTTCCCTCTTCTTTCCTGCCGATGATAGGACGGTCGCTGCCAGGAAGACCAGAATCCCCAGGAGGCATGGATTAAATCCTGCCACCAGCCCAGCGCCCAGGACTGCAGATATGCTAAAGGCTGAGATCTCCTTTATATTGAGGCTGGGCACTCTATCTTCGCTACTATCCTCTCCTCGGCTCTCATTGCCCGGAAGGACCGGAATGCCGATTGAGGCCCCGATGGGCGGGCTCTGGTTGGCCAGAGCGCTGCGGATGAGCCTCTCCAGGAGATCATCATCCTTTTCATAATCCCTGTAGTCTATGACCTGGCTGCCAATTATGACGGATGGAACATCTTTAGATCCGTACTGCTTGATGATGCGATGTCCTGCATCTGAATAATAGAAATAGCTGCTGATATTGAGCGGCGTATCCCGCCCCACCTTCAGAAGAACTCTCTCAGCATCAGCGCATTTGGTGCATCCGGGCGACTTAATCAAGATCACCTCTGCGCCGCCTGCTCTGTCCTCATCTTTGGTGGCCGCCGAAGCCTCGCAGCTTATTAGGACGATGGCAAGGACCAGGAAGGCTGCAAGAGCGCGGGACACGATTCTATTCATCGGCAACCTGAAGAGACTGAAGATTTATAAAACCGCCCATCATTACATCCCCGCGAAAAGATTATCCGGATTGATGAGCCGGGGAGATGCAGGCTGGATCTCCTGCTCACCAATCCGTCTCAATAGACTATCTGTCTGAAATCCTATTCTACTCCAGGGTGGTATACTCCAGCGTCGGGCCGGACCCTTCGGAAGACTCGCTTGAGAAGAATGCCACAGAGGCGTCATCATCCGCCACTAGCACAATTGAATAGGGGCAGCCTTCAGCGCAGGTATCCACTGCCTCCAGGATGATCTCTGTCACATCAAAAGTGTAGCTTCCGGTCCCGCTGATCTGTACTGGAGCAGAGGATGTATCTGCATCATAATCCTCTTTGCTCTCCCATGTGGCAGCATCGGTTGTCGCGCCGTGCAGGTAATAAGCAGTGATCTCGCCGGTCGTGTTCACCTCTGCCGCATCAATGGTAAGTGTTGCAGACTCGATCTGATCCGAACTGAAGATGCCCTCTGATCCGAAGAGGTTGATTATGCTCAAGTAAACCTGCTGAGTGCTCTCTCCTCCTCGAGAGGAGGCCCAGAGCAGATCGCTATCTGAGAAGCTCTGGCTTGCGTTGTCCCTGTCCACGTACGTATCGACGTCCATATCGGGTGTAAAGCTTCCTGCAGCGGCAGAGGCCGCCAGCAGCAGGAATATGCCGGTGAATGCATACAAATATCTCAATTGAATTCCTCCAGGAGATTTAACTATAGTCGATCAAATAAAAAAGCTTACGTTCATATGTACCTTATGTTAGAATCCGCTTGTCTGGAGATGCGATTGAAGGATGATGAAATGGGCCAGGCGGACGATCTATGGCCTAAAATCGCACTGCTGCCGCGGAAGGTTTATTAACCTCATGGCAGCTTTGGGTGAGGGTGGGTCGATTGAGAAGAGCAGCCTTCTGTTTTATTGCCTTTTGCATTCTATCCGCAGCCGTGCTAATGCCACCAGCAGCCAGCGCGGCTGTTCACCAGGCTGGCTCAGATCTACAGTCTGCGATTGATGCCGCCTCGGAAGGCGACACGCTCCAGGTCTCTGCCGGCGTCTACGATAAGATCACAATAGAAAAGAGGCTTGATCTCGTGGGAAGCGGCGCGGTCATCAGGGCAGGTGGCAGGGATGCATGCATTGACATAAAGGCAAACGGCGTGAACATCTCGGGCTTCTTCGTTGAAGACGGATTTTATGGGATCAAGCTGGATCATGTCAAAGGCTGCAGGATATCCAACAACACAGTCATCCATAGCACCCAGCCCGGCATAGCCCTCATCTACTCAGACGAGAACACAATCACAGGGAATAACGCCAGCTTCAACGGAATAGTTGGTGAGGGATGGTATGGAATATATCTCGCCAACTCCAACCGCAACATCATCGCCAATAACGAGGCATACGCCAACGGAGCCTACGGCATAAACCTATTTCCGTCCTGCTACAACAATACGATAAGCGAGAACAGGCTGCAAGGGAATATGTACGGCCTTTATATGTTCAGGGACTGCTGCGGCAATATCATCGAGAGGAACGACCTGTCCAAAAACACCAACTCAGGGCTTGACCTGCGCTTCAACTGCACCGGGAA
This sequence comes from Methanothrix sp., assembly GCA_041305505.1. Classification (GTDB taxonomy): domain Archaea; phylum Halobacteriota; class Methanosarcinia; order Methanotrichales; family Methanotrichaceae; genus Methanothrix. Next base: position 5,246 of record JBFYLF010000051.1, read on the forward strand.
TCTGATAGCCAACAATTCCATTGACAGCAACATGGTGGCCGGGATAACACTCATGGAGAGTTCGGGCCAGAACACAATAGAAGGAAATTCAATCAAATCCAACGCTCGCTACGGACTTCAGATTCAGGACGAATCTGGGGACAATACGATCCTCTTCAATCACATAGTTGAGAGCCGGACTGGAATATTCCTTGAGTCGAACCAGAACATGATCTACGGCAACCGATTCATTGACAATGTCATCCAGGCGGAAGATAGGGGGACAAACGTCTGGAACGCAGCATATCCACTTGGCGGAAACCTCTGGAGCGACTACCAGGGACGAGATGAGATGAAGGATGCCGGCCAGGATGTCCCTGGGGCTGATGGATTCGGGGATGAGCCCTACATCATAGGCATGAGCGCCGCTGACCAGTATCCCGTTATGGGCGGCCAGACCAGGCGGATCTCAGTGGAGAAGAAGGCCCTCGCACCGGCAGTGGCCCGGATCGGAGACATCATATCCATTGAGGTCGAATTTCTGTCCAGGTACAGGCTCCTCCAGGCCGTCGTCCGGGCTCGCCAGGATGGGGGGCCGGCCCCAGGCTACTGCCGACTTGTCCCATCCGGGGAGGTCTATCAGGGCTCCTTCCAGACTGCGCTGCTGGATCCCGGAAGATACGAGATGGTCCTGACTGCAACTGATGAGAGGGGCTATGAGCTCGAAGAGTCGCTCGGCGAGATCGATCTCAGGGCCCGGGGCAGCTTTTCATCTTGAAGGGTCGAGTTTTATGATTTATTGCGATATGAGAACGGGGAGAGAAATGAAAGAATCATTATCATATCTGAGCTCTTGCTATGCAGGAGCGGGCATTGTAGCGCTCATGGCGCTATTTGTGCTGGCAAATGGAGCACTTGCAGGCGAGGCCTTCTGCGAAGCCTGCAAGGGCGACTCAGGCTGGTCAGGGGCATCAAAGCTGGATGAGATCGGAGATCCGCATGCAGGGGAGATACCAGAATCTAGCGGCGGTTTGAATACTGCTCAGAAGAACAGACTGTGGGTATGGAACAAGAGCCTATCCGGCGTTGATGATCCAGAGGCAGACTCTGTCCAGGCTGGAAGCGCAGACAACAACAGTGCGGAAGAGTCTGCGCTGCCAATCAACAGGCCGGCGGAGAACACTACAATTGTGAGGAGCGAGATGGCCTTTGCCATGCTTGCCCCCATTGCGGAAGCAGAGAACGGCACAATCTATCTGGACATCAGTGAGAAGGCTGAAGACCACATCCTGGGCTCGGTCTACATTCAGTATGAAGCATTCTTGAATGGTACAGATGTGAGAAGCGAGGATGAGCTGGCGGCGATGCTCGGCGAGGCTGGAATATCCCTTGAGGATCCAGTCATCATCTACGGCGAGTGCATGCCGTGCGGCGGAGGACCTGCGCCTGCCACATTCGTCTACTGGATCATGAGGTCCTTAGGGCATGATAACGTCAGGGTTCTGGATGGCACTATAGGGGATTGGTCAGCAGCGGGACTGCCGACATCCAACGATACTGCAATGCTGCCTGCCAAGACCTTCACAGCCGAGATCAACCCGGACTATGCAGCGAGCTATTCATACGTCGAAAGCGGCGAGGCCCAGATAGTGGACGCCAGAACCATCCAGGAATTCGGCAACTCATCGATTCCCGGAGCCATCAACATACCCTACGAGAGCGTCATCTCAGGCGATCGGCTCAAGGACGAGTCCAAGCTTGAGAGGGTCTTCGCCATTCTCGACAAGGAGAAGCCTGTTGTGGTTTATACCAATACGGGAATCAAGGCCTCGGTGGTCTGGTTCGCCCTTGAAATGCTCGGCTATGACGCCAGGCTCTACTCATACGAGAATTACTGGGTCAACCAGGAGATACTCCGCCAGATCGAGGCCTTCAATCAGACACAATGAGCGAATCTGCTCTGGAGGGATGAATGAAGATCGCAAGGGCGGCTACTGCAGCCTTTCTCCTCGCGGCATTGTGCGTATCCATATCAGCCGCTTATGATGATGGTCCGACTTCGGGAGGCAAGGCCCAATTAGACCATCTCAGAGATAGATTGTCGACTCTCCTCAGAGGAGACGATTCGTCCATAAGAGATCGGCCAGAGGCTGAAATCGGCCCGCCCGATCTCAAGCAACTCCTCTGGAGGACTGCATCTCAAGAGCCCGATGAGAATTTGGGGAATGGAGCAGATCCCGCTGAAATCCAATGGTCGAATTCAACTGCGGTTATTGGGGGGAGCGAGAGATTTGAAGAGGTGCTCCTGCCCCTAGGGGCGGTCAGTGATTCGAGGATAATTCTCGATATCAGCCCGGAGCCATCCGAGTATATTCCCGGAGCTGTTGCCATTTCTTACACAGAGTTCATCCAACCGGGCGGCGCACTCAAGAATTCCTCAGAGATTGCGGCGATCCTGGGGGGCGCCGGCATAAGAAGAGATGATTCAGTCCTCATTTATGGGGAGTGCCAGCCCTGCGGGGGAGGTCCGTCAGCAGCAGCCTATGTCTACTGGATAATGAAATACCTGGGCCATGAGAACCTGACGCTCCTCGACGGCGGGATAGATGACTGGGTGGCGGCTGGAAGGCCTACGGCTTCAAGTCCGGCGCACCCTCTTCCCGCGAATTATGCTCCGAGCTTAAATGCCGGCCTTCTGGCAGAATATGATCTCGTAAAAGGAGGCCATGCCCAGATCATAGACGCGAGGACTTCCGGCGAATTCGAGGCCGGATCGATTCCTGGAAGCATAAACATTCCTTATGATGCCGTCTTGGATGACAAGTTGATCAAGGATGAGGCGGATCTCGTGCAGCTCTTCTCTTTCCTGGATAGGGAAAAGCCCGTTGTCGTCTACACCAATACAGGCGTCAAAGCATCAATGGTCTGGCTGGCTCTGAGCTTGCTGGGCTACGAAGCTCAGGTCTACTCATGGAAGGGGTGGCAGTCCTCTGAAAATGCCACCAGCAAATATAAGAATTCGGAAAATCGATAATTGAGCGTGAATCCGAGGCATTTAGCCTATTTTATCTTGCTGGCAGCTCTGCTGAGCGCAGCGTCTGGCTTTCCTGCGCATAATGCCTCGGAGAACAACAAGGCCAGCATCTGGTTTCTGAAGGAGTATAGCAGCTTCTTCAATTCAAGCGCGGACGACGGAAGACCTCCGTCGATAATGGGGGTGAGCATAAGCCCCTCCTCTTTGAAAATGGGCTCTCCAAGAAGCGAGATCAATGCATATGTCAATGATGGTGGTGGGGTGGAGATGGTTTATGCAGATATAGGCAGCCGAATGCACCTGATGCTTGACCTCGATAGAAACGGCAGGTACACTGGATACTGCGGATCCAACCTTCCTCCTGGAACATACAACGTGACGATAATAGCAATCGATAAAGCCGGAAACGCAGCCAAGGACGAGTCCGCAAAGTTTACGATCACAAATCCCAATGATCTGAATGCAAACGGCATCGAAGACAGCCTGGAGGATCAGGGGGGCAAAGCCCAGAAGGTGATAGTCCTTCACGAGGGCAATATGAGCGACGATGCTCTGGCTTCCAGCGAATTCAAGATTCTTCCGGTATCCGCATTGACAGTTCCTTCAGACAGCCTTGAGAGAATTGCAGGAACTGACGGGGTCAAGGCCATTTACAAGGATCAGAAGCTCAAGATCCTCTCTTTGCCCGAGGAGAGCGGCGACTC
>JBFYLF010000052.1:0-2493 GCA_041305505.1 Methanothrix sp.
GTCGACGGCGCAGTGGCGTGGGCAGAGATCGCATGAGGCGAGGCGTGCGAGGGCCTGGCAGGCACGCTCCTTCAGGGCATCCCTGGAGAGGAGGCTGTAGGCGGGCAGCGATGACATAAGATGCTAATGGCCGCTAAAGGGGAATTAAGCTTCTCCCTCTTCCCCCCGCCCTCCGCCTCAGAAACTCGTCCAGGCGCGATCCGCCTCTTTCAGGGTCAGTCTCATGGTCGTTATCTTCTCGGGAGGAATGCCTTCAAGCTGCCCTGCAGTTACCTAGAAAAAGGCAATCAGAGGGCCTCCGATGGGATTTTTAGAATGAATGAAGGCCAATTCCTCTCTACAGCTATTTGGAAATGATTCAGGCGGCAGCTGTCCGGATAAGATATGTTTTCAGACCTTTATGGCCAGCATCCTTTCAATGGACCTTCTAGCCCGCAAGGCAATCTCCTCAGGCACCTTCACACGAGGCTCCAGGGTTTGAAGCGCCTTTTGCACCAGGCAGAGGTCCGTNNAGATTGCGCTTTCGCTCAAGGGATAGAACTCTTTTTCCGGATTCTCTTTCTTGAGCCTGTGGATCATGCCGATCTCAGTGCCTATGATGAACTGCATGGCGGAGCTGGAATGAGCATGCCTGCCCATCCCACCCGTGCTGTAGACATAGTCAGCCTGATCTATGACCTCCGGGCGGCACTCCGGATGGACCAGCACCTCGGCCTCGGGATGCTTCACCCTGGCAGAGATCACATCCTGGGCTGTGAAATTGTCGTGAACATAGCAGTAGCCATCCCAGGGTATGATCTTCTTCTTGGTATGTCGGGCCACATATGCTGCGAGGTTTCGATCAGGCACGAAGATGACCTCCTCCTGAGGCAGGGAGTTCACAACCTCAACGCCATTGGCCGACGTGCAGCAGATATCGCTCTCTGCCTTGATCTCCGCAGTGGAGTTGACATAGCAGACCACAGCCGCCTTTGGATGGAGGGCCATAAGATCGCGAAGCTCTTCTGGCGTTATCATGTGAGCCATGGGGCACGACGCACCTCTTGCCGGCATCACAACAGTCTTTTGAGGTGAGAGGATGGCTGCCGTCTCTGCCATGAAGTCCACTCCGCAAAAGATTATGACTTCGCAGTCCAGCCTGGCCGCTGCCCTTGAGAGCTCCAGGGAGTCGCCAACCAGGTCGGCAACATCCTGCACCTGTGGGATCTGGTAGTTATGGGCCAGAATGCTCGCATCACGTTCCTTTTTCAAAGAGAGAATCTCATTTATAGTAGCCATAGAACTGGGCCATCCATCTGAGAAACTATTATTTCAAACTATTTAAATAGGTCAGCTTAATACTAACACATCAATTAAAGTAGGATTGAGTTCACTGCCCAAACCCTGATTTTCTTCCTGCAGCCTTTAAGCTTCACGGGCCGCCGAGCAATTGATCGGCCAGCTCCCCGGCCCGCTTCAATGCAAGCATGGCATCCTCGGCTTTGAAGTCGCGCCTCTCCCGATCCAGATAGTCGCGAAGACGCTCCAGCTCTTCCGGCGGGACATCCTTTGATCCAAGATCGAGCATTCTCTGATAAGTGCGACTGGGAAAGTAGATCGAGCTGGCACATGAGAAGAGACTATCCCTCGATTGCTGCGAGATTATTCCCTTTTGGAGGGCGAGGTCCAGATTGAAGCGTATGTTGACCAGTGGCTCAGATGTGGGCTCAAAACTGAAGGGATCGAATGTCAATGCCACCTCATCATCAGAGACAATCTGGCCGCTTTTATAAGCCCTGTAAATGGCTCCGACGCCCTCCATGCCATAGACATCCAGTTCAGAGGCTCGCAGCGCCCCCATGCTGGAAGCGCCGAGGACCCTGGCTCCAGCCTCGATGGCATAGATCACCTCTTTGTGGGCCACTGAGCACTCCTGGAAAAAGACGCCGTCTATCAGACAGATTACGTCGGCCCCATCTTTGGCAGCCCGGAAGATGTCGCCCCTCTTGGCCGGCTGCCTGTAGTCCGCATTGAGAATCTCCAGAGCCCTCTTTTTAGAGAGGCTTGGACCCAGGAAGACGACGAGCGCTCCGCTTTGCATTCCTGCACCTCTTGCCCACCCTCTCCGGGTCCACAGCAGCGTTCTCAAGCCCCGGGACGATTACCCTCACAACGGGAATTCCAATCTCCTCTCGCGTCAGATCAACGACCACAGCCCGGTCGAGACCCGCCTCCGCCAGCTTTCCGAGCATATGCCTGATGTCTCGGAGGAAGTCGTCGCTCTCGAATGATGGAACCTCAGAGAATCTCTTCTTCTCCGAATCCTCAAACCACATCCGGTTGAGCCTCTTGGTCCGCTCGTATCCTATCTGCTTTCGGAAATCCGCCAGTGTCGTATCCTCTCGGGCACCGTGGATCTGGGTGAGTCGACTTTGAGCAACCTCTGTGAGGGCGCGCAAAACTGCCACTTTGGAGCTTGTGTGAGTTCCCATGCCGGTTGTGAGCAACGTCGGG
>JBFYLF010000052.1:2555-10924 GCA_041305505.1 Methanothrix sp.
GTGATGTCCCTCAGATAGACATCGACGCCTGCCGCGGCAAACTTCTCCAGCAGACTCTTTGCCAGACCATCATCCACATCATCGATCAGGGGGCCTGTGCTGCGAGCTGCCTCGACAAGAGCCCAGGCGTCTCTCTCTATGACCTCGGCTAGGCCGTGAAATATCGCCTCCTCAATCACATTTCCCGAGGCCAGGCCGCTCGTATTGGTTCGAAAGAGGCGTTTATATTCGGCTGGCAGGGGATGAAAGACTGCATTGGCCGGGACCAGGATCTCCTCGTCGTTCATGATGTCCCAGCCGCCAACCCAGGGTATCATGGCATCAGCGTCTGCCCCGGCAGGGAGGATAAGCTCGCGCGGGTCTAGAGCGCCATTGAGATTGGAGAAAGAGTTGATGAGAAGCTCTCGATCCTTAACCTCCGCAGAGTACCTCTCGAGCCCCTCCATCATCGCCGAGACACGAGCCTCGGTTGGCGTCGCTCCTTTGCCGTTGTAGACGGATATGGCCCCACGGTCTGCCATAGGCCGGATCGAGGAGAAGACGGGAATTCCGATCCGATCGAGGTTTGTTATGTCAGCGACCCTTGTAATTCCAGCCGCCGGAAGCCTGGCCTCGGCGGCCAGCAGCGTCTCCTCGGGAGACACCGCCCTGTGGGTATCATCTCTGTACTTCTTTATGCAGGAGGCTAGTCTCATCGCTACAGCTTTGAGCTGCTAATGGAATATAAACCCTGTTCAGATGCGCTAAAGAAAGGGCAGCGGATCCTTCTTCCTGTATGCAAGAGCCTGGCAGGTCGCAATCAGCCTTCCATCGTCTCCTTTGACATCGATCTCACAGGCAGCAATCTTTCGAGATCGATTGACCTCCCGGCCTTCGGCAACCAAGACCTCGCCTGGGCGGGGGGCGCTGAGGTAATTGACATTCACTCCGAGGGCCACGGCAACTGTCCCATGGGAGTTGACAGCCAATTCAAAGGCCGAGTCGATGAGCGAGTAAATGGCGGCTCCATGAGTGCAATCGAAGATGTTATTCATATCGGCAGTAGTCTTCATCTGCAGAAGGGCTCGCCCCTCATAGAGCTCAACTATGCCAATGCCGAAGGCTTTTCTATAGGGCTCGTTTGAGAAGCGCTCTTTAAGTGACTCCAGACAGCTATTCATGGCATCAATCCTCTTCTTATGGTCATTCATGCTCAGCATGGGTTAATCTCGAAATGGTTATATCTGCTACGCTCGATCTAATGGCTCATGCCCAGCTCTTCAGGAGGCAGGCCTGAGCCGGCTTCAATCGAGGTTAGCGGCCCGGCCGTGTCCATCCTTCTCACCCAAGGGGCAATCAACATCTGGTTTGGGCGGAGATTCGACAAATCCATGATCTCCAGGATCCTTCTGATCATATCGCAGATCGATGCGAGCGCTGAGCACGAGAAGGAGGTTTTATGCCGCTTTGAGGAGATATCCGAGTTTGAGAGCAACGGCTATATCCTCACATCCTACGCCAGGAAGGATCAGCTCTACAGGGCCATATTCGTGGTTCCATTCTCGAATTCCAGGGCTCTGGAGAGGTTCATGGAGTCCGTCTCCAGGGAGACGGATAAGGAAGATGTCAAGATCACTTTGTACTGGAGGGGGGGCAGGGTCAGGATGAATCTCATCAAAGAGGAGCTAGCGCGGCTCAATTGCTTTTGCACTCTTGATATGGTTTACAGGGATTGATCTTGTTAATTAGCTGGCAATTGAAAATAGGGATTTGGATCGGACAAGCGCTCATATGCAGGAGAGGAAACACATGAGATTTGCGAGCTGCACAGAAAAGATTGAGATATCGGCCATAAGGAAATGCTTCGAGGGAGCAGCCCCTGGATCTGTGAACCTGGGGATCGGCCAGCCGGACTTCGACACGCCGGAGCATATCAAGAGGGCGGCCATCCGGGCAATTGAAAGAGGCCAATGTGGCTATACGCCCAACTGCGGCGTGCCGCAGCTTCGATCTGCCCTGGCTGAGAAGTTTCGCCGCGAGAACGGCATAGACTGCGAGCCAGAGGAGATTATGGTTACGAGCGGGGCTAGCGAGGCGCTATTTCTTGTCATTGCCGCACTGGTCGACAGGGGAGATGAGGTCATAATCGGCGATCCGGCTTTTCTCTCTTACTTAGAGCTGACGAGGATGGTCGGAGGAAGGCCAGTGAATGTGCCACTGGATGAGAAGCTGCGGCTCTCTCCAGAAGCCATCATGGAGAGGATGACGGACAAGACCCGCCTGATCATAATCAACTCCCCATCAAATCCGACAGGATCTGTAGGAACTCCTGAGCAGATGAGGGCGATCGCCGAGATAGCAGAGGACCGCGATGTAGCTTTGCTCTCAGACGAGGTCTATGAGCATTTCATCTACAGGGGAGAGCACGTCAGCCCGGGCAGGTTCTCGGAAAATGTCATCACAGTCAATGCAGTCTCCAAGACATATTCGATGACGGGCTGGCGGCTTGGCTATCTTGCTGCCAAAGGCTGTGCTCTGGATCAGCTTCTCAAGATCCACCAGTATGTCCAGGCCTGCGCCAGCTCCATCTCCCAGGCTGCCGCTCTGGAGGCGATCACAGGACCGCAGGAGTGCGTGGCTGTAATGAGAGAGGAGTTTTTGGCCAGGCGGGACATCCTTGTGAAGGGCTTTTTTGAGATGGGAATAGATATCGTCGAGCCTGAAGGTGCATTTTATCTCTTTCCAAATGTGGGAGACGGCGACGCCGTAGCTGCAAGGCTAGGAAAGGCAGGGGTCATTGTGGTTCCTGGATCTGCCTTCGGGCCTGGTGGAAGAGAGCACATTCGGATCTCCTATGCGGCAGCCCGTCCTCAGCTTGAAGAGGCCTTGCGACGGATGAAAGCCATCCTTTAAATAGGAGAGTTGCATTCGCCCTTATGAGTGATCAGATGAAGGAGCAGGTAGAGGTCAGAGAGCTCAAGGAAGGAAGGTACGTCATCATAGACGAAGAGCCCTGCATAATCAAGAGCATATCTCATTCCAAGCCGGGAAAGCACGGCAGCGCCAAGGCGAGGGTGGATGCCATAGGCATCTTCGACAACCAGAAGAAGTCCATCGTTCAGCCGGTGACAACCAAGATTTATGTGCCCACTGTGGAGCGCAAGACAGGACAGGTTCTATCCATCGGAAACACATCGGTGCAGCTCATGGACCTGGGCAGCTATGCCACAGTCGATGTTCCAATAACCGATGATCAGAAGGGGAAGATCGAGGAAGGCAAAGAGGTTGCCTATCTCTTCGTCATGGGCAGGACCAAGCTGGACGTGCGCTGAGAAGATCCCTTTCCTTTTCTCTAATCTTTTCCCGTCGCATTGAAAAGCTGCGGCTTTGCCCGAATTTGACGGAATTGTGGATGCAGGTTTACAAAGTGATGGGCATCCCCTCGATGACATAGCATCACTTCTCCTTTAGCGAGTGGGAGGCCCCGGATTTGCATCTGCCGAGCATATAGTATCAGATCCGGGCGTCCAGACATTCTTGCGATCAACTGCGAAGCGACATAAGATAGACTAAATATTCATCTAACCAGAATATGGATGATACCTGAATATCTCCGGAAAGAGAGTAGAGGCAGAAATATGGGAAAGCTGATGGATTACTTCAACCGCCAGCCGCGGCTTGGCGTGATAAGCACATCTAGCAAGGATGGGCGCGTCGACTCGGCTGTCTACGGCTCGCCCCAGATGATTGACGAGAAGACCGTTCAGGTGGCATTTGCGAGAGGGCGCACCTTTGCCAACCTCCAGGAGAATCCCCATGCAGTTTACATGATCATGGAGCCGGGAGAAGGACTCTTGGACTGGAAGGGATTGCGGGTCTATCTGAAGATGCAAATGCTCGCAGAATCCGGGGAAGAGCTTGAGAATTACAAAAGCGAGATGGCCAAGGTGGTGGGCGAGCAGGCTGCCGGAATGATAGCAGCGCTGGCCACATTTGAGGTGACCGAGGTCAGGCCGCTGATCGACTTTGGGCAGGAATGGGAGAAGGGGATATAAAAATTGAGAGCTCTGTAGATGCACGATATTCACATCACTGCAGGTCAGGAGTGCCTCAACAGACTTCGTGCTTCCTTTTTTCTGGGGATCATGGCTTTTTGGAGCGCAAGCCATAAATATCTATAACGATTATATAGTAAATTTGCCGCTTCGTGCCATCAAGGGTGGCGGGCGTGCCGTGGGCTTAAATCATCCGATAATGCTCTGATGGACCGGGAAGATTGGGATCTATCTCCCTGCCGGGGCAGCATGTTGCTCTCCCGCCTGGATGATTCCGAGACAATCCGGTTTTAGGAGATGCATGCCGTCGTGGCTCTTGCATTCGGACTGATGGGCCTGTGAGATTGAACAGAAGCGAGAGTGGAAAAAGTTGCGTGCCTTGACAGGCGCAGCAATTCGCCAGTTCAGTCTCATGCCAATACACGGTCGGGTGCATGAAGCGGCACCCAAGCCGAAGGCTGGATAGAGGCAGTCATGAGGCCATGCAATCGCATAGTGCGGTGACGTGGCTTTCTGCAAGTCGAACGGATCTGAAAAATCCGGCGCGAATACCGCCTCAAACGCTCCCGGCTTGATGTCGAGCTTCAGGCAGGATCTGACCATTGCCGCAAGGACAGCCCTCTTTCAGGGAGCTGTGGTTGGGCGCTTGCCTGAAATATCGATCCTTTTATTTCGGTAATGCCCTTTATCTAACGACATTCTCTATTTGACCGAAGGGCTTATATACGGCAATTGACGTATATATGGTTGGCAAAGGTCGACGGCTATTTTCCTCCCTCCTACACCAGAAGACTTTTGCCTCCCTCCTTCTCATTATGATTATAAACGGCTTAAAGTTTAATATCTATAAATAATTAAAATGAATAATTAAAATTTCAAAAATTAAAACGATGGAGATCTAATAATAATATTGGCTATCCAGGCCCTCAGTCGTGGTCACCTCATAGGTGTAATTGATGGCCGTCTTCTGGCGAGGCGAAAGCTCGATCTCCCACTTGAGGCTGGCTGCAGAGATCTCGACAGGCTGCGGCGAGACTGAGATGATCTTTGCCTCCAGAGGTTTCGTGTCCTTGACCTCTAAAGAGGCGGGGCGGTCCAGGTTGCTGATGATGCTCAAATTGTATGTCCAGCGTTCAATCGTCTCCTTTATCGTGTGGTTTCCGTCCCCGGATTCTATCGTCTTGATGTTCTCTGTGAGGTTGTAGTCGGCAAGACGGCTCTCCACTTTGAGATCGGCTGAAGGGCCAAGATCTATGGTGGCATTGGTTCCTGAGGGAGTATATGGCATCTCGATTGTGGAGACGTAGTCGCCATCTTTGTAGAGCAGGGCCTCCCCGGACGGCCATGGGCTCGGGTGGGTGTTGTTCGCCCGGATCTCCTCTCTTGCAGGGCCGTTCGCCTGCATGTAGGCATCCCATGTGAAAATTCTGATAAGCGGAGATTCTATTTCGAATAAAGGAAATCCAATCTCCTTGTCAGTGACCAGCTCCTTTCTCCCATCAAGCTCAAAGATAGAGAGAGTCTCAAGCTCGCCTGTGGAGGCGGTCTCGCTCTCCAATGCGTATTCCGCGTCCTCCTCGGCGGGAGCAGCGGATGCCAGAGCAAGACTTCGCTCAAATTGGAGAGCTTCCTTGAAAGACGGCTCGCTGGGAGCCGGACCGGCTACAAGCTTGAGCCGGACATCTTTGAGATCCTCGCCTCCCTGGTTCTTGACAACAGCGCTGGCCTTGACAAGAATGCTGTTGTTCATGAGATGGAGGTCATACCTCGGCTGCCAAGATGCGGCTCTCGGCATCAGATATGAGAGATCGAACATCTGAGATCCAGCGGAGGTGATGTTAAGGGTGTAGATCGGAGTGGCCTCGTAAACCACCCTCTCCAGGGTGGCATTGCTTACAGAGAGTAGAGCCGAACTCTTATCTGCCTTGGCGGGAAGATTGATCACGAAATCATGCACTCCTTCGGTCACATCCAGGCTTCCGCCTCTTTTGACTGCCATCAAGCCTCCAGGATAGATGGTCACACTGTCCACAGGCAGCTTCAGAGCCGTTGTAGCCTCGATTGATCTTGAATCATCGGATGATGCAACGGCTGCCGGCAGGCAGAGCGATAGCATCAATAAAATCATTATAATTCTCATGTCTTATCCCCAGACAGAAGTGGCCATGAAAACTTATAAATTTTATCTAAAATTCGTGAAGTTCTCTCCGGCTTCTTCAAATCGCATCAAAGGAATGGAAATGAGACAAATGATACTCCTGGTCACACCAGAGCAGCCCGGACCCTCCGTCATGCAAAGTCTATTAACCAGATGATTGCTAAGTTTGCTTTAATGGACTTTGCTGACATTTATCCCTTCCTGGTCGCTCTGCTCATAGGCGCACTCATAGGCACTGAGCGGCAGCGGAGGATTATTGAGGACAAGGTCCGGGGCGTCGCTGGTCTTCGCACGTTCGTCCTGATTGCTCTCTTAGGCTGTCTCAGCTCAGCCTTAGCTCAAATTTATGGAGATGCTTTTGCCATAGCGGGAATGGCCACGTTCACCCTCCTTGTGGCTGTCGGATATGCCACATCCGTGAATACACTTGGAAGGATCGACTTCACAGCGGCTGTTGCTGCTGTGGTAACATTTACTCTAGGAATGCTCGCCGGCCTTCCGGACAGCATGCTTTTGGCTGTGGCTCTATCAATCATTACAACCTGGGTTCTGGCCACAAGGTCCATCACGCATCGCTACGTCGAAGCATTGAGCGAGACCGACATCCTCGACACACTCAAGATGGGAATAATAGCCCTCGTGATCTATCCGCTTTTGCCTGAAGAGCCTCTGGGCCCCTGGGGAGTCCTCAATCCCCGACAGGTATGGCTCTTCGTGGTCATGGTCAGTATAATAGGATATGTTGGCTACATCCTCATCCGCATACTTGGGGCTGAGAGAGGACTTAGCCTGACTGGCATACTTGGGGGCCTGGTCTCAAGCACAGCAGTCACCTCCTCGATGGCAGCCGAGGCAAGGGAGAATCCGGAGATTCTGCAGTCAGCCGTCTTCGCAACAGCAATTGCGAGCTGCACCATGTTCCCAAGGATTCTCTTCATAGCGCTGGTGATCAATAGAAGTCTCTTCTTCGCCCTTCTGCCATCCATGCTACTCATGACCGTAGTCGGCCTTTCCATGGCATACCTGCTGGTGAAAAAGAGCCGCTCGCCTGGAAGGGATGTTAATGTCAAAGATCCTTTCCGCATCATTCCGGCTTTGAAGTTCGGGGCCTTCTTCGCCTTCGTCCTGGTCATCTCCAAGGTGGCCAACATCTATTTCGGAGATGCTGGAATTTATGCAGCCGGAGTGGTCTCTGGCCTTGCTGATGTTGATGCCATAACCTTGACTATGGGATCTCTTGCCGGCGCATCACTCAGCATCAGCGTGGCTGTAACTGCAATCATCCTCGCGGCCATAACCAATACACTGGTCAAGCTTACAATAGCCTACGCGCTCGGAACCAGGGAGTTTGGAATCAGGATGACGAAGATATTCCTGCCCACAATCATCGCAGGCCTTGCAGCGCTCTTCTTCATCTGAGCGGGAAAAAAGGATGGGCCCGACGCGATTCGAACGCGTGATCCCCGCCGTGTAAGGGCGATGTCATAACCAGCTAGACCACGGGCCCTGCCGCACAAAACTATCTCTTAGTCATATTAGATCTTATCGCTCACGATCCAGAAAAAGACAGGGATGGATCCCCCCTCCGGGGACAACATCCCCCTTTTAGATTCTATTTTCAGTTCGTATCATCCCCGGATGAACATGCCCGTCTCGGTTTCATCCAGCAGCTTTTCAGAGGGCTTCTTCGTTGCCCGGCTCACCACGATCATCGCCAGCACCGACAGGGCGAACCCGTAAATACCGGGGTGCATGGGCAGCGGAGACATAAACTTGGCGTAATAGCTGAAAGCCAGAACTGCCACCAATCCTACAATCATGGAGGCCAGTGCCCCCTCCCTCGTGGCTCGCCTCCAGTACAGCCCTGCAAACAGAGGGGTCACAAAGCAGGATAGCATAACCGCAATGCCCGCCCAGATCAGCCAGGCCAGGAGGTCAGGTGGATACTGGGCCAGATAGAGGGTGATGACCGTTGAGATCACAATCGCCGCCCGGCTGAGTAGGGTGATCGACTTCTCAGAGGCATCCTTGTTGATGAACTGCTTGTAGACGTCCCAGCTCACATAGCTTCCTATGGTAAGCATGAGGCGGTCGGTGGTGGACATCACAGCCGACAGAACGATTATCGCTACAATGGGAGCAAAGAAATCCGGGAAGACGTACTCAGCGGCCACGAT
>JBFYLF010000053.1:0-12930 GCA_041305505.1 Methanothrix sp.
GTGAGAAAGAGGAGGACTACAGCCGAGACGCAGACTGCCACGCGCATTGTGAAGACAACTGCTGCATCAGTACCCTGCCTTGTTATGTAAATGCTCTCCGGGAGAGCAAACGGCCCGATGTGCGCCCCCGGACCGAGGTGGGCCACTGTGAAGATGGGGTCTCCCGGCAGAAAGATATTGAATATCATAGGGATGGCGATGACTCCGGAGAATATGGGGATGAAGAGCCAGACTCTCTTGATGAAAAAAATCGGCTCGATCTTGCTCAGATAGGAGAGGACCAGCGTCAAGAGGTATATGGCGATCAGAACCTTCAGGTTGCCAATCAAGCTGGCGGCAAAGACAAACGCCAGCATTGAGAGAAGCTTGGACCTGGGGTCCAGGCTCTGCATGAGGCCCTCCCTCTTGGAGAAGCTCTCGGATACGAATGCCTCCTCCAGGAAGCCCAGAATTCCGTCGATGGTCTTTCCTACAAACCCCTTCTTGCCATGATGCCCTGCAGAGCATTGACATGGACGGAGGTCGACATCATTCATCCAGTCCGGTATCATCAGGTCACAGCTCCACCTTGAATATCTCAGTCAGCGAGTCTCGGGCCTTGTTCATGACATCGGTGGGGCAGGTCCTGTAGGCCTTCCTCAGAGGCTCTATAGCCCTCTCATCACCTATCTCTCCAAGGCTCCAGGCTGCCCAGGCCCTGATCTCTTCGTCATCGGGTCCGAGCATGATCTCCACAAGAGATTCGAGGGCTTTGCTCTCTCCGATCTCGCCGAGAGATGCAACAGCAGTATATCGAACCTGCCAATCCGGATCCTTGCAGGCCTCCATTGAAAGATCGCAGGCCTTCTCGCCCTTGATCCTGCCAAGCGATTTCAGAGCCTCGCAGCGCACTGAGCTCTCCTTGTCCTGGAGGGCCCCGGCCAAAAAGCCCACTGCCTCCTCGCAGGCCACATCTCCCATGAAGGCAGCAGCTCTGCGCCTGACCTCGACGTCCTCATCCATCATCAGCCGCGAGACGTCAGTTATCGACTCCATATGGCTGATCTTTCCTAGTCCCGTCACAGCCATTCCCCGGATCTCCGGATCGGAGTGGCTGAGAAGATCGCGGAAGGCTTCTGCCGCCCGAAGAGTACGCAAAGCCACAGCCGCCCGCAGACGAACATCCTTTGAGCTGTCCCTCGTCATGGCCAAAACAAGAGCCGGGATTGCATCACGGCTCTTTATTGCCTCCAGAGCGGCAGCGCACCATTCGCGAACCACATGGTCCGGATCATTGAGCATAGCCCGGCAGAGAGGCTCCACGCCCTTTGGGCTTCCAATCTTGCCAAGTATCCAGGCGGACTTATACCGGAGGTCAGAGAACTCGCCCCCCTCCAGGGCAGCCGAGACGTCGTCTACAGCCGGCTCACCAAGGCCTACAAGTGCCCATGCTGCCTTCTGCCTTTCAAAGTAGTCGTCGCTTGCGCTGAGCTTTCGGATCAGTCTGGAGGCCTCTTCCATGCTGATTGCTAGTTCTCACGGTTCATTTAAGCTTTATCGATAGAAAGGATAAAGAGCAAGGAGAAAGGCAAAATCGGTAAAGGACTATGGGATACCTCTTCGGGCCTGTGCTCTCCCGACGCCTGGGGCTTTCGATGGGCGTCGACCTGCTCAGATACAAGACATGCAACCTCGATTGCGTCTACTGTGAGTTGGGCAGAACCTCATGCCTCACATCCTGCCGCGGCCGCTTCGTGCCCAGGCACAAGGTCTTAAAGGAGATACAGCTTCGGCGAGACGAGCCCTTCGACCATCTGACATTTGCGGGGTCCGGGGAGCCCACTTTGAGCCTGGACATCGGCGAGGTCATAATAGAGGCCAAGAAGATCGTGGACTCGCCGATAGCTGTCATCACGAACAGCACCCTTCTTTGTAGCCCCACTCTTCGAAGGGAGGTTGCATCTGCTGATGTGGTGCTGCCAAGCCTTGATGCAGCCAGCCAGCAGGCCTTCTCTGCCATCAATCGCCCGGCAAAAGGCCTCTTTGCCGAGGAGATGATCCAGGGACTTCGGGATTTTCGTAAGGAGTTCTCAGGCGAGATCTGGCTGGAGGTAATGCTGGTCAGAGGCATCAATGATCATGAAGCAGAGAGTATCGCCAGGGCGACAGAGTCCATAGAGCCAGACAGAATCCAGCTCAACACAGTCGTCAGGCCTCCGGCTGAGCTTGTAGAGGCTTTAAGCCAGGAGGAGATGGAGAGGATGCTCGATATCTTTTCTGGTGCTGAGCTGATACCCGACTGGGACTGGAGCGTTCCCGAGCGGATCGAGGAGAGGCTCATGGCACTTTTAAGAAGCAGACAATGCACTCTGGATGAGATAGGCCTCCATCTCGATCTGACGGAGAGCGATGCAATCAAATACTGCAAGATCCTGGAGAGGGACGGGATGATATCAAGAAGGCTTCATCAAGGTAATTTATATTTTCACTCAGTTAATGAATAATAATAATAATTTACTAAATGAAGCTGCCAGTCCTTCACATTTTGGATAACATGCAAGGCTGAACTGCGCCATTATCCTGAGGAGAGATCATAAGCCACAAGACGCCTGGAATAGATACGAAATAGTTCTCGCGACCAGGAGAACGATTGATCTGTCCGGCCTCAAGGCTCGACAGGATCTCCTTAACAAAACACAAATAATCATCCTGGCCCAGGGCACCTTCTCTCAATTTCCTTTCGGGATCTTTAATTTCCAGGATTTTCATCCTCAAGTCATCTAAGAACTCTGGTTTCTCCAGGTCACTCAGTCCGCCCCAGATCTCAGACCGCATCCAGGGCATACTCCACGCCAAGTTCATCAACCAGCACCTGGAGCACTACCAACCGCCAACTACTACAACTACCACCATTGCGCCCAGGCCGAGGCCCCACATAGGCCGGTACGCTATCATCTGCAGGCTGGCCCAGAGCTTATCTGTCTTGTTCATTGCGCCTGCTGCTCACCTGTGCCTGGCTGTTGACCGCCCTTATCCCTATCCTTATCTTTATCCTTCGGTTCAGTTTCTGTTTTTAGCAACTTGAGGAAGTATCTTTCTGAAAAACCGGAAAGAAATGCTGCTAGTGCCATAGACCCCGGCGTGTTACTGAACACTGAACTGAGTGAGCCCAACGCGATAAGCATAAACATAACCAATCCTGAGAAGGCTCCAAATATTGGTCTTATTTGGAATAAAAGCACAGCTTCCTCGTATAACTCTAGATTTGTTTCAGATGTGCGAACTTGAAGAAGACCGCTAAGAAATCCACCGATACCTCCAATTATACAAAAACTTAGTGCAACAAGCCAGCCGCCGATTGCATGCTTCAAGTAGTTATATCCTCCCAGAGGAGTGCTATCTGCAAACGTAGTATCCAAGAATACAATCAGTTGGGTATACGGAACGTATTTTTCAAACATACCTAATGTTGGAAACATAAGAACATAGAAAATTAATAAAATTAATCCCCAAAAGCGAAGGGACCTCAATCTTTCAATCTGTAAACCAGTATTGATCCTTTTTTCCAGAATATCTTTATTAATTGCTCTCACAATTTCTTCAATATTGGCATTGCATTTGGCATCAGAATAATCTGGAGAATCTGGCTTTTCCAGATGATTTTGGCAATCCTCTAATAATTTTTTATAATTTTTTTTGATTTCCGTCTTAAATCTATCCAAGTCCAAACTTATCTCATGAATTTTTGATGTTTTTATTTCCTTGGGCAGAATCCAGACCATGCGTTCTTCTACCCTATCAAGGTGGCTTGAAGTAGAAATGAGGTCCATCTTTCCTAACCTTTCCTGTTCCAGAATTCGCTTAGATAATATCAATAACTCTTTTATAAACTCAATAAGATCTGCCTTGTTGATTCCAGGCTTACCACTGGTATCCTCTTTATTTTCAAGAATAGCATCCCTGAACCTTCCTGCAAGGTCCATGTATCGGCTACGAAGTTGGGATGCAAAATAGTCCTCATAGCTAATTCTCACCACAAGGAATTCGTAGGTTTTTTTCGGGATATTCTTGATCCTCGCCCAAATTCCCTTCTTTTTAGCATCAACTGTCATCCAATTGGGGGGCAGTTTCCAATCATCAGAAGCTAGAAGTTCCTTCCAGATTTTCTCATCGTTTACGGATTTGATCAGGTCTACAGATTTTTCTCCCATAATAATACTAATAGATGCTGAATGATACTTATAAATCTTTTCTAGAGATGACTTCGAATAACCTTCAATAGGTAATCTGCCTTAAATACGTTTTAAATGTGGTATGTACAAAATTTGAAGGGCTTTTCAAAAATCCTCTAGATCTAAAGCCTCTCTCACTGAGCTTTCATTTGTAGAACAATTGGACCCAGAATAAAACTTATAAAAATCATTAGCTATCTACCTGTGGCGGACTCGCCAGTATTGCCCGCTCTTCCAGACATAGTCTTGCTTTCTCGCTTCTTGGAGAGCAGTTCGCGAGCAATCGGGGACCATTCAAGTATGATCATGAACAATTTCAAAGCAAAAAAAAATCAGGTATGCAAATTAAGCCTGACCTCAGTACTAACGGAACTATCGATTAAATAATCACTCTTTTCATCCCATTTATCAAAATATTGGGCTCTTATAGTATAAGTCCACCCGTCATTTAAATAGGTGATAAAGAGGCCACTGCTATCTGAATATCCATTGTCCACAAGATTTGTCCCTTCCCAGACCCTGATGTACGCATTTTCTACTGGCTGGTCGCTATCAAGTACATAGATCGAGAATTTCACTGCCGCTGCAGGTTGAACTACAATTGATAGAATGACCAGCAAGACCAGCCACGCCATATAGGTTTTCATCCAATCCCCCTCTAAAATGGCTTTATCTCATTTACTCTTTGTTTACATTACGATTCTATATCAATCTTCTTTCCGCCTCAACACGAACAGACACGTTATATATCTGGAAGCAAAAAACAATTTTGTCCTATTGAAACGCCCATGCGCCCAGGCAGGGGCTCACACGTGACAGATGGGAAACGAGATCTATCAACGCTAAAATTAAGTTTCCCATGTGAAACAATATCGCTGAAGATGGGAGGGATTGCTTGACGATGAATATCTTGCTGCCATCGGTTGAGCCTGGATAGACCGACATAGATGCAAAGCCTCCCACAGCTCTTCTGCGAGACCTATCTGTGCAATCGATCTTTTCATGAAGTTTAATTGAATGATAGCAATAAACATCTGTTATGCAAATTGGTATAAAGGAAGATGTGCCAAAGACCGGCGGAATGACACTCATGACAAAGAAGAGCAGCGACTGCGATTCATGCGCCCAGAAGGGCTCCTGCAAAGATGAAAAGGATGTACGAGAAGGAAAGGAGTGCACAGAGCAGGCCAACCGGATGGCCAGGATCAGGCACAAGATCATCATTGCCAGCGGCAAGGGCGGGGTTGGCAAGAGCACAGTCACTGTCAACCTGGCCCGTGCCCTCCAGATGAAGGGCCTTAAGGTCGGAGTGCTGGATGCTGATATCACGGGCCCGGATATCCCGAAGCTCCTTGGAATCGAGGATGCCAGGCTCACCCAAGGACCGGAGGGAATTGTGCTTCCCGAAGCGGAGGGTATCAGAGCAGCCTCGATGGCTTTCGTCCTCTCAAGCCGCGACTCGCCTGTCGTCTGGCGCGGCCCCATGAAGATGGCTGCAATCAAGCAGTTCATTCAGGATGTGAACTGGGGGGACCTCGACTTCCTTCTTATAGACCTGCCTCCGGGAACGAGCGATGAGCCGCTTTCAGTTGTCCAGCTCATACCCGAGCTGGCAGGGGCGATAATAGTGACAACGCCTCAGGAGGTAGCTCTGCTTGACTCGCGAAAGGCTGTGAACATGGTCAAAGCCATGAAGCTTCCAGTCCTGGGGATAGTTGAAAACATGTCAGGCCTCCTCTGTCCACACTGCGGCAAGGGCATCAGCATCTTTGGAGCCGGAGGCGGCAAGAGGATGGCTGAGGAGATGGATGTGCCGTTCCTAGGAGCCATTCCAATCGATCCCAACGTGTGCTCCCTTGGCGATCGCGGCCAGACATTTGTGGAAGGAGAGAGCAGGGCAGGCGGAAGCTTCAGCGAGATTGTGGAGAAGCTGATGGATATCTTCGGATATGCGCAGAAGACTGGCTAGGGTCCCGCCGATCGGATCGTCAATCATCCAGCAGAGGATCTTTGCTGCCGTTCTCAGCAAAGGCCTCTCTCCTCTCTATGCATGTCGGACAGGTCCCGCATGGCCTGGCCTCTCCCCGGTAGCATGACCAGGTCAGAGCGTAGGGAACATTCAGGTCCAGGCCAATCCGGACTATCTCCGCCTTGCTCAGATCGATAAACGGAGCCACAAGCTCGACGGGATTCCAGGCTGTGGCCAGGCGAATGGCAGGCCGCAGCGCCTCCACAAACTCCGGCCTGCAGTCCGGATAGATGGTTCGATCGTTCTTGTGGGCCGCATAAAATACCTCGGAAATCCCATTGGCCTCGGCGTACCCTGCGGCAATCGAGAGCATTATCATATTGCGGTTCGGAACAACAGTCTTCCTGGCAGACTCCTCTGTGTAGTGGCAGTCAGGAACCTCAGATCCTCCCAAGAGGGCGCTGCTGCCGAGGAGCGATGCCAGAGACCGAAGGTCCACGATCCTGTGAGGAACAGAGAGCCTCCGGGCAATTGAAGCAGCGCAGTCTATCTCCTTTTTGTGCCTCTGGGCATAATTGAATGTTAGAGCCTCGACCTCATATCCCATATCAATCAACTTGTAGAGAAGCGTCGTCGAATCCACTCCGCCGGATAAAATCAGAACAGCCTTCATTTCCGACTCCTTATTGATAGACCCAGGGCCTTTTGGGCTCATCCCTCTCCTCTTGCCGGAGAGCAATCGGCCCTTCTGCTGTCCTCTCAACCTTTCCAAGATTTGATAGGAACCTATCATCGCTGTAGCCAAAGCACTGCATGACCTTCATGGGGCTGATGAGCACATAGCCTGAGCTGTAATTGCCGATCTCCTCCGCCCCGATGATCTCTCCAAGAACCGGTCTGCCTGAGGCGAAGGCACAGGTCTCGATGAAGGCAAAGCGACCGAGTCCGTCGGAGACAGAGAGCCATAAATGCGAATCCCCATCCCACCCCTTGAGGACAAAACGGGCCATGGTGTCGGGATTGTATCCATGCTCCTGCAAAACTCGCGTAGCTATGATGCATGTGTCCATGCAGTCAAAGCTGCCTGAGGAATAATTCTCAGTGTAGCGATAGCTGCCAAGTATGTCTGCCAGGTTCTCTGTGAAGTTTGCATCTTGAGTTAGAGGCAGGTCCTTAACAGAAAAGAGGTCCGACCCAAGAATCAGGCAGGAGGCCGGGGCGGCAGAGGAGAATGGCGTTAAAAGCAAGGCTGAAAAAGCAGATAATATCAGGCAGATCCTCAGGATAAGACTTCTACGGCTCATCATAGCAGGCATAAGAGCCTTTGAATCATTCAAGCGAAAAAACTTTTGCATTCATCCAACCCGCCGAAAGTCTATGAACCCCTGCTCCACATCCACAGAGAGCAGCTCGACGCTGATCAGATCGCCCACATCAACTCCCCTGGCTCCCTCTTTGAGCATTCCCTCGACTGGCTTGTCGAGCAGCCTGACCCAGGTGCCCTTCTCTCCTGCGCCGCTGACCATTGCAGAGAATCTATCGCCTATCCGGGCCGCCAGCAGAAGCGCCGCCGCCGACTTTCCCGTCTGCCTCTCAACCTTGACTGCGGCGTCCTCTTTCTTTGTGCAGCTAAGAGCCAGGCGGTCCAGCTCATCCCTGCTGTAGGGGACGGGTTGTCCGGCAATTGCTGCTTTGAGAAGCCTCTGTGTGATCAGATCCGGATATCGGCGGTTGGGAGCTGTCGAATGGGTGTAGTCTCTCACAGCCAGGCCGAAGTGGCCTTCTCTCTCCTCACCCTGAAAGCTCGCCACATACTCCCCGTTTCCCAGAAGCTTGATCACAGCCAATGACAGATCTGGAAACCTGAGAGGATCTGCCTTCTTCATCATGCCCAGGAACATCTCAAGCTTTTTAGGGGATGGATTCTTGGGAAGCTTGAAGGCGTGCTCGGCAGCAATCTCCACAATTCGATCCCACCTCTTTGGAGTACGGACAACCCTGCTGATCGATGGAAAGCCTCTCTCCCCAAGAAAGCGCACATTCGCAGCATTCGCAGCAATCATGAAGTCCTCGATGATCTCCTTGGCACGGTTCTTCTCCTCGGCCTCCAGGTCGCAGATCATCTCGCCCTGAAATACAGCCTTGGCCTCGATGCTCAAGGCTTAAAGCGCCCTTGGAATGGCGAAGCCCCTTCATCATCTGGGCGGCATGGTCCTGGAGGAGGATGTTGTCGGCCAGGCCGTCCACTTCTGCAAGAGCCGCCGGAGCGGGGCCCTCTCCCTCCAGCCAGGCTGCAAGGCTGTTGTAAGCCAGTTTTGCGTGGTTATGCACAGTCGCCCTGTAGACTTCAGAGGAGAGAAGGTCGCCACTATTATCGATTATCATATCCACAACCAGGGCAAGCCGATCCTGGTTCAAATTCAGGGAGGTGAGATTGGTCGAGAGCTTCAAGGGCAGCATCGGAAAGATCCGGGCTGGCGTGTAGACGGAGGTCGTGTTCTGCTGGGCATCACGATCTATTGCAGAGCCCTTCTTGACAAGAGAATCAACATCTGCCACGGCTACAAGGATCCTGATCCGCCCATCTGATAGGGGCATTGCAACTGTGAGCTGATCCAGGTCTTCAGAGTCGTCGTTGTCAATCGAGGCCCAGATCATGTCCCTCAAGTCGCGAATCGTCTCCTGATCATCGGCCTTTGCCGGTTCCTGTATTTTAGCCAGCTCGGATATACACTCATTTGAGAACTCGGGCATGAGCCCTCGCCTCTGCATGGCTCTCTTGGCAATCTCTTGGAGCAATGTTTTGCTCTCGCTCCCCATGGATTCTTCTTCTCTCTTCATTGCCACCAGCTTCCTCTTCTACTCCCTTTTTCTCCTTTGGGAATTTCAAGCTATCTTTTGCCCCTCATCGAGCTAGTTTTCGAAAGAAAGATCCTGAGAGATGTGATTTGAGGCCATCAGCTCCCTTTTCAAAGCTCCGAATCGGACAAGCGCCGGATTCGAGGCCATCAGACACCAAGGGCCAGACGGAGCGTGTTTCTAACCGCCGGGGCAAGGCCCAGGGTGATCAGAGTCAGCTTGACGAGATTTCGCAAAGAAGGCTCCTGAAGGGATCTGTCTACAATATAGAAGACGGGCAGGAGAACTGCAAGCTTTAGGGGAAACATGATCGCGGCGCTTCCTGCGAGGTTGATCAGATATGTCGGGATCACATGCTTCTCATGGTAGGAGAACCAATCAACGCCAAAGTAAGTCGAGCTGGCATCAAGCATGTGGGCGTATATAATCATCAGGCCGAACCTACTTTTCAGAAAATCGAATGATTTGAATCTCTTGAGCAGAGATAGCGCTGCAGCCAGGGTCGAGCCAAGCACGAAGACCGCTGCAATGACCCATCCATTCTCGACTCCCAGCCGGAGAAGGATCGAGAGGTTAAGAGCCGTCCAGATTAAGCCTATGGCTGCATAGCCCGGATGAAATCCCTCTCCCAGGACCCGCCTTGTCAGGACGAGGCTGGCTGAAGCGACAAAGAAGACCAGGAAGAATATGAGAGGCGTGATGAGCAGATATCGCCAGGGAGCCGCCACCATATCCGCATCCTCGATCACCCGCAGGCTCGATCCCGCCAGGATGTAGGGCAATGTGCAGAGCAGGAGCCGCTCATCCATCGAGACATTCCAGCGGGCGAGAAGCCTGATAAGCCCGAGGAGAGACAGCCCCAGAACCGCCGCCCAGGTGACCGTATCCACGGGATTGTAGCTCGTGTCATAGACTATCGGATCTATGTAGTAACGCTGAATGAACTGGGCCAGGCCCCAAATGTCGCTCACAATTTAGCAGACTTGTCCGATCTGGTATTTCAGGAGATCGCGATAGAGACCTGCTCTTCATCAAGTCGGATGAGCCGGCGGAAAGTATTTATATAGCAGGGGGCAAATGCCAAGTTGTCCATTTTCTGATTTTAGTTGAGGTAATTGAATGGTCGAGGTGTTCAAAGGTACAACTACGGTAGGTGTACTCTGCGATGGAGGTGTAGTACTTGCATCGGAGAGCCGTGCTACCATGGGCAGCTTTATAGCCAGCAGCACTGCTAAGAAGATCTATCAGGTCGACGACCTCGTAGGCCTTACAACGGCAGGCGTTGTGGGAGATGCCCAGTCGCTGGTCCGTATGGTTCAGGTAGAGGCGAGGCTCTACAAGATGCAGAGGGGCGAAGGCATGACTGTAAAAGCCATAACGTCAATGCTGGCCAACATCCTCTCATCCCGGCGCTACTATCCATTCATGGTCCAGCTTGTTATGGGCGGCGCAGACAGATACGGCCCCAAGATCTATTCGCTTGACGCCCTCGGCGGCCAGATCGAGGAGCGCAAAGTCGTGGCCACCGGTTCAGGCTCTCCAATAGCCTACGGCGTGCTCGAGGCCCTGTACAAGCCTGGCATAAGCATCGATGATGGCGTCGTCCTGGCAGCCAAGGCGATTCACAATGCCATGAAGCGCGACTCGGCGTCAGGCGACAAGATCGAGCTGGTCAGGATCACAGATAAATACGAGGAGGTAAGCGAGGGCGAGTTCCTGGAGATCAGCAAGCTCCTCTAACTTTTTTGGATGTGTTCTATTGTCTGTAGAAGAAGTACTTTTTGAGCTCAAACGCAAGATTCAGAGCAAGCTGCCCCCGAACATAGGGGTGACGGGGCTGGAGTTCGAGGGGCCGGAGCTGGTAATTTACACCGACGACCCCAAGAGACTGGCAGACGACGGCGAGATCATTAGAAACCTCGCCAAGGAGCTACGAAAGCGTGTTGTCGTCCGCCCGGACCTCAAGGTTCTGGCAGACCCCGAGACGGCCATAGTCAAGATTCAGGAGGTCGTCCCAAAGGAGGCAGTCCTTACAAATTACCACTTCGATGGTGAGACTGGAGAGGTCCAGATCGAGGCCGAAAAGCCCGGACTGGTCATCGGCCGACACGGCGCGACGCTTCGCGAGATCACAAAGCTCGTAGGCTGGACTCCGAAGGTCGTCAGGACCCCGCCGGTCAGATCCACAACAATAGCCAATATCAAAGATTATCTCCGAAGCGTACAGAACGAGAGAAAGATTATCCTCCGAACCGTAGGCCGCAAGATCCACAGGGACATTGCCTCCAGAGACCAGTGGGTCAGGATCACCACGTTAGGAGGATGCCGCGAGGTCGGGCGAAGCTGCATGCTTCTCTCAACACCTGAGTCGCGGATAATCATAGACTGCGGCATAAATGTCGGATCAGACGACTCGGCGACTCCTTATCTCTACGTTCCCGAGGTCTATCCCCTAAACCAGATCGATGCCGTCGTCCTGACACATGCCCACCTGGATCATGCCGGACTTGTCCCAATGCTCTACAAGTACGGCTATGAAGGACCTATTTATTGCACTACGCCTACAAGGGATTTGGCTGTGCTTTTACAGCTAGATTATATTGAGATAGCCGGTCGTGAAGGAAAGAAGCTGCCTTATGACTCTGCAATGGTTCGCGAGGCCCTCAAGCATACGATCACACTTAACTACGGAGATGTGACGGACATAGCTCCGGACACCAAGCTGACCATGCACAATGCAGGCCATATCCTCGGATCATCCATTGCTCACTTTCATATCGGCGATGGCCTTTACAATGTGGCATTTACAGGCGACCAAAAGTTCGAGAGGACCAGGCTCTTTGATCCGGCTGTATGTAACTTCCCCCGCTTGGAGACTCTTGTCACCGAGGCCACATATGGCGGTACGAACAGCAACCAGCCCTCCCGAAAGGAGGCTGAGATAAATCTCGTCAAAGTCGTCAAGGAGACCATAAGCCGAGGCGGCAAGGTGATCATCCCGGCTTTCTCAGTAGGCAGAAGCCAGGAGGTCATGGTGGTCCTGGAGGAAGCGATCAGGAAGAAGGTCATAGACGAGGTGCCAGTCTGCCTGGACGGCATGATCTACGAGGCCACAGCCATTCATACCTCATATCCAGAGTACCTCAATAACGATTTGCGGGATCTCATCTTCCATAAGGGGATCAATCCATTCCTGGCCCAGTGCTTTGTCCAGGTTGAAACCCCCAAGCAGAGGACGGAGATCGTCGAAGGTCCGCCCTGCGTGATACTGGCGACCAGCGGAATGATGAATGGAGGGCCGGTCCTGGAGTATCTCAAAAGGCTGGGTCCGGATGAGAGGAACACCCTCGTCATCGTGGGTTATCAGGCGGAAGGAACGCTGGGCAGGCGCATTCAGAAGGGCTGGAAGGAGCTGCCGCTCTCAGTTGAGGGCAAGACCCAGACTGTGAAGATAAATCTCGAAGTCCTCACAGTTGACGGATTCTCAGGCCATTCCGATCGCCAGCAGCTCATGGAGTACATGCGCCGCATCTATCCAAAGCCAGGAAGGGTTCTGACAAACCACGGCGAAGAGGGCAACTGCCTGGATCTGGCCAGCTCCATCTACAAGAGATACAGGATACCGACAATGGCCCCTATGAACCTGGAGACTGTCAGGCTAATTTGATCCGATCAAAAAGCTTTATCAAATCAGAGAGAGAAAATAGCATTTGCGAGGTTCTTTGTGACTGGAAAGAGAACGCGGATCATCAACGATCCATCGGATCTGGTCCCATTGTTGCAGGCCTTCGGCTCCGATGTCCATAAAAGGATCTTCGATGAGCTCAGCCGCGAATGGAGGACGGAGCGAGAGCTGGCCGAGCTCATCGGAGATGAGGCAAACGTTCATAG
>JBFYLF010000054.1:0-8294 GCA_041305505.1 Methanothrix sp.
CTCCGCCTGCTTTGACCTGATCTCCTGAGCCTTTTGTGCCTGCCTGGTGGTTGCCCTCGCCATCTCCAAAGGCAAAATGCTCTGTCCCACACCGAGATCTTCATCGTCACTCACAAACCCCAAGTCCGACCCGGCTGATGGCAGAGATCCGAAGTGAATCGTGGCTGTGGGCTCCCTTGATGAACCTTCATCTTCAGCGCTGATCGAACCTTCAACTGGATTATTGCCGCTTTCCTCAACCGGGGCTGAAGTTATCTCGTTCGCCCTGGAAATCGGAGTCTGATTTGCGAGATCCTGCCTGGATGATGAATCCCCTTCCGCCTGAATCAGAGGAGCAGGCTCTCTTGATGAACTGGCGTCTTCCGGATCGATCAGGTCTTGAATTCCTGAAGGGATATAGTCTCGCCAGGAGACTGACGGCTTCTCCCAAGATTCATTTAAATTGTTGCTGCTCTCTTGATCCCAGACCGATGTCGTATCGTTTGCCCTAGAATTCGAAGTCTGGTTTAATTGCGAATCTGGATCTGATAAATTATTTTTATCTGTGATATTTGCCGGCTTCTTTGATGAGCGAGAGCTGTGACTCCTCGTGGAGGAAAACATAGATAATATCTTCGACTTGTTTAGAGAAGAATTATTCTCTTTGGAGTAAATTAAGAGCGATGCATTTGATAGAGAGCGATTTGCTCGCTCAAAGTCGGCTGACGAGTTGACATCATCTGCTCTTGACAAGTTGACCCCTGCAAGGATCTCTTCATCCATCCGGTCATCGACAGGCATAGTAGCCTCTTGTCCACCGATTCTGTTGCCTATGCCCGCCAGCAGAACCTCGTGATCCGTGTCAGACGCAAATGAGACCAGATCGTACATAAGATACATTGCGAGGCAAGCCAAAGAGATCAGTACCAGAATCATGAGGGCCCGAGCCGTGCCTGGATATCGCTCCAATAGCCTCGCGCGAACCAGGTCGTAGTAGGTGACGCTTGACACTCCTAAGTCCCTCATACATAGTTAGATATTTTTTAGAGTTTATAACTGTTGCGATCGAGAAAAAATTATAGAGTTGACTGCAAATTCGTATAGCTCGATCGGCTCAGCGCCTGCAGCGTCACCCTCTCTCGTTGTCGCATCTCTTAAGAGACCTAAATAAGCATAGACCTTTTCCAGCCACCTGCCTGCGAAGTGCATCCTGCGAAGGTGGTCACGCGACGGCCCTGCTTTCATCCAACCAGACGGCCAATCATGGCAATTGCCATAGAAATCGGTAAAGGTTGGATCAGATTGATTTCAACCCGATGATATTCCTTTCCAGGAATAATGCGATCAGTATTCCTATATAAAAAAAGATAGCAAAGCTAAAAAATTATTTGCTAAGTAAATTATATATAGCGTCATGATCTTAATTATATGACAGAATGATGAGGAGCATGAAGAGATTCGTCTGCAGGAATTGCGGGGCGACAAACGAATTATCCCGGCAGGCAATGCAGAGAAGCACGGACCGGATGGATGGCCAGCTTCCAAGGGGCTTTGAATGCAAGCTTCCCGCCGGAAAGATCACATCTGCCACAGGCCAGCCAGTGTATATCTCGGGCTCTGGCGAGCATCTTTCACATGAGGCCTATTTAAAGAAACACAACACCGATCCTGAGATCGCATGCAATTGCATGATGGGAGAGAGCCAATCCCCCTCCCTCGCAGATCAGCTCTTTTCAAGAGCATTCGGCCAATGATCGGCGTCTCCAGAATGAAAGAACACGGGACTGGCTCGACGAGGACTACTGGACCGACTGAAAAGAGACCGGCGTCCGAATCGTCTCCTTTTGCAGGATGGCTCTTCATTCAATCAGCTTGGGCGCTTTTTCAGAAACGCTTGTCTTCTCGAATAACAGAAGGCCGCGAAGCTTTAAAGCGGGTTTTGCAGGCTGCCGGGCAATCAAATGTCTCCTCCGCCTGAGCTTTGCAGGCCGCCTTTCGGAGATAGATTAAAATATGCAGGCGAGGCAGTCAGAATCCTGCATAACCCCTGGCTCCGGACATATTTTCCGGAGAACTGCAAAGGGATGCTTCGAGGAATAACCATGAAGGAGAGGCTTGATGAGATAGGCTCGCGCCTGCGTGAGCTGAGGGATTTGAATCGGGTATCGCCCGAGGAGATGGCAGCGCACCTCAACGTGTCTGTTGAGACATATAATTGCTATGAAGATGGAAAGCTGGATATTCCCGCAAGCATCCTAATCGGCATTGCGCGAAAGCTGAATGTCGATACGGGCCTGCTGCTCACAGGCGAGGAGTCCAAGATGAACATCTTCACAGTCACCCGCAAGGGAGAGGCTGTGGAGGTCGAGCGCAGAAAGCAGTACCATTACCAGAGCCTGGCCAGAAAGTTCGCCCATAAGAAGGCTGAACCCTTCATAGTGACGATCGATCCCAGAAAAGGCAATCCTTCATTCTACAATCACCCGGGCCAGGAGTTCGAGTACGTTTTGGAAGGGTCGCTCAAGATCACCATCAAGGACAATGATGTGGTGCTCAATGAGGGTGACTCCATATTCTTCGATTCGTCTTATGATCATTACATGGAAGCTTTGAACGATAGGCCGGTGAAGCTGCTGGCCGTGGTCATGTGAAAAATTGGTGGAGTGAGTGAATAAATGACTTCATTATTGCAGAGGTTCGTCTCGAGGGTGGACTTCAAATCATACGAGGATTTCAAGGAGAACCTGAAGATCCTTGTCCCTGAGAACTTCAATTTTGCTTATGATATAATCGATGCCTATGCGGTGCAAAGCCCGCAAAAGCGTGCTCTAGTCTGGTGCAATGATCATGGCGAAGAGAAGATCATCACCTTTGGAGACCTGAAAATTCTGAGCGACAAAGCCGCTAACATGTTTGTCAAATACGGCCTCCGGAAAGGCGACAGCGTCATGCTCACCCTCAAGAGCCGCTGGGAGTTCTGGGTCTGCATGGTCGGCCTGAACAAGATAGGCGCGATCTCCATTCCGTCCACGCATATGCTCAAGGCAAAGGACTTCGTCTATCGCATAAAGAAGGCCGATTTGAAGATGATCATCTGCATCGGCGAGAACGGTGTGCCGGGCGAGTTCGATGCCGCCCATAAGCAGCTTGGGAATATGCCTCTGGCCAAAGCCCTCGTTGGCACCCCGGACCAGAAACGAGAGGGCTGGATCAACTTCAATGCCGAATTGGAGGAGACCTCAGCCAGTTTTGTTAGGCCCACAGGAGAGCAGGCAACCAGAAACGAGGACATACTCCTCGGATACTTCACATCCGGGACCACCGGCTACCC
This sequence comes from Methanothrix sp., assembly GCA_041305505.1. Lineage (GTDB taxonomy): Archaea > Halobacteriota > Methanosarcinia > Methanotrichales > Methanotrichaceae > Methanothrix. Next base: position 3,311 of record JBFYLF010000054.1, read on the forward strand.
GAAGATGGTCAAACACGATCAGGTCTATCCCCTGGGCCATATCCTGACTGCTAAGTACTGGCAGAATGTGGAGGACGACGGGCTGCACTACACAGTTGCTGATACAGGATGGGCCAAGTGCGCCTGGGGCAAGATCTACGGTCAGTGGATAGCAGGATCGGCAGTGTTCGTCTATGACTACGATCGGTTTGATGCCGGACGGATGATGGACGAGATGAGCCGCTACAAGGTCACAACATTCTGCGCCCCGCCGACGATATTCAGGTTTATGATCAAGAGCGACATGTCCCGGTACGATTTCTCTCAGGTCAAGTATCTGGTCACAGCCGGAGAGCCTCTCAACCCTTCAGTTTACGAGAGCCTCCTCAAAGCCATCGGTCTTCGGCTGATGGAGGGATACGGCCAGACTGAGACTGTCGTCTGCATAGCCAACTACCCCTGGATGAATCCAAAGCCCGGCTCAATGGGCAAGCCAGCTCCAGGATTCGATATAGTCCTGGTCGACAAGAACGACAAGGTCTGCGAGGTGGGTGAAGAGGGCGAGGTTGTTATCAGGACTGACAAGGGCAAGCCCGTTGGGCTGTTCACAGATTACCACTCCGATCCGGACAAGACAAAGAAGACCTGGCATGACGATTACTATCACACGGGAGACACCGCCTGGCGCGACGAGGATGGATACTACTGGTTCGTAGGCCGGACGGACGATATGATCAAGAGCTCAGGATACCGGGTTGGGCCTTTTGAGGTGGAGTCGGCCCTGATGACTCATCCGGCTGTGATGGAGGTTGCCATCACCGGAGTTCCCGACCCCATACGGGGCCAGGTGGTCAAGGCCACCATCGTCCTGACTGCGGGACATAACCCATCGGAGGAGCTGAAGAAGGAGCTTCAAGATCATGTCAAGAAGGTCACCGCACCCTACAAGTATCCCAGGATAATCGAGTTCGTGCCTGAGCTGCCAAAGACAATCAGCGGGAAGATTCGGAGGGTCGAGATAAGGGATAAGGACAAGCCCTATCCGATCATCAATGCCCTCGAGTGCAAGGCATGCGAGAGGTGCATCGAAGCCTGTCCTGCCGATGTTCTGAAGATGGGTGAGGAGCTGAACTCGCGGGGATACCGCTATGTGAAGTATGCCGGCGACGGCTGCATCGGCTGCGGGGCATGCTACTACACCTGTCCCGAGCCCCTGGCCATAGAGGTTCACATCCCTCAAAAGGAGAAGGAAGAGGGGAACTGAAAATGGCATCTCAACTTACAGACGGAAACAGCGCAGTGGTCGTTGGTGCCCTTTATGCCGGATGCGACTGCTTCTTCGGCTATCCCATAACCCCGGCCAGCGAGATACTGCAGCAGGCCTCCAAGTTCTTCCCGCTGCTGCGCCGAAAGTTCGTCCAGGCTGAGTCGGAGGAGGCGGCCATCAATATGGTCTATGGAGCGGCTACGGCGGGCCACAGGGTTCTTGCGGCCTCTTCAGGCCCGGGCATGAGCCTCAAGCAGGAGGGAATAAGCTATATCGCAGGAGCAGAGCTGCCCTGCGTTATAGTGGATATCTGCAGAGCGGGCCCGGGACTTGGCAACATCGGACCGGAGCAGTCGGACTACAATCAGGCCTGCAAGGGAGGAGGGCACGGCTGCTACCACAGCATCGTCCTGGCTCCTGCGAGCGTTCAGGAGATGTGCGACTTAACCAGGAAGGGTTTTAATCTGGCCTTCAAGTACAAAACTCCAGTGATTATCCTGGCAGATGGGGTGCTCGGGCATATGGTCGAGCCCCTCAAGTTCCCAGAAGAAGCGGTGGAACCGGGCATAGATACCTCATGGGCTGTGGCAGGCAGGGCTGAGACCAGGGGTAATCTGGTGACATCCATCCAGCTCAACTTCGATGAGCTGGAAAAGCATAACCTGAAGCTGCAGGCCAAGTATGATCGCATAAAGGAGAATGAGAGCGAATACGATGGGTATCGTCTGGAGGATGCGGATGTGATCCTTGTCTCCTACGGCATCAGCAGCAGGATAGCGAGGTCGGCGGTGGACGAGGCCAGGAAGGAGGGAATCAAGGCAGGGCTCTTCCGACCCATAAGCCTCTGGCCCTTCCCTGAGAAGGAGCTTAGCACATACGCCGGGCGTGGAGCCAGGTTCATTTCCGTGGAGATGAGCGAGGGCCAGATGAGGGAGGACATACGTCTCGCCATCGGCTGCCAGCAGGTCGAGCTGGTCTGCCGCTATGGAGGACGTTTGATTGAGCTGGATTCGGTTATGGATAAGATCAGGGAGGTGGCTTAGAGATGGCTGCTAAAGAGAGGGTTTTAGGCGGGCATCCGGGACTATATGCAGAGTTTCCGAGGAAAGGAGGTGCTGCGCCCACTGCCACCCATTACTGCCCAGGGTGCGGGCATGGGATTTTGCATAAGCTCATTGGTGAAGCCATGGCAGATCTGGGCATACAGGACCGCTGTGTTGTCATCAGTCCTGTGGGCTGCGCCGTCTTCGCCTACTACTATCTCGACTGCGGGCATGTCCAGGCAGCCCACGGAAGGGCTCCGGCCATAGGCACGGGCATATCCAGGGCTGAGGATGATGCCATAGTCATCTCCTACCAGGGAGACGGGGATCTCGGATCGATCGGCCTCAACGAGACCATCCAGGCCGCTAATCGTGGCGAGAAGATGGCGGTCTTCTTCATCAACAACAGCGTCTATGGGATGACAGGAGGGCAGATGGCGCCGACTACCCTGATCGGCGAGGTGACATCCACCACCCCCGCGGGGCGTGATCCGCGCGAGCAGGGCTATCCTCTGCACATCAGCGAGATCCTGGACACGCTGAAGGCACCCGTCTTTATAGAGCGGGCATCGCTCTCGGACATAGAGCACATCAGGAAGGCCCGGCGGGCTGTTCGGAAAGCCCTCGAGATTCAGAGGGATAAGAAGGGGTATGCCTTTGTTGAGCTGCTCTCGCCCTGCCCCACCATTCTGAGGATGGATGTGCATGGCGTAACCAAGTTCCTCAATGAGCAGATGGAGAAGGAGTATCCTCTGAAGAGGTTCCGGGACAACTCGGCAGAGGCCGGAGCTATCATCAGGCCGCAGAGCGACTACTCCAAGGAATCCCTCGACAGGGTCTTCGGATGCCAGAGCGATGTCTGCATTGAACTCTTGAAGGATCCGGATTTCGCTACAAAGGGCGTCAAGATCGCCGGCTTCGGAGGTCAGGGGGTCCTGAGCATGGGCCTTGCTCTCGCCCAGGCGGGCTTTGGATGCGGGCGGTTCGTCTCCTACTATCCGGACTACGGGCCTGAGCAGAGGGGCGGGACCTCCAACTGCTCGGTGATGGTCTCTGGCCAGCCCATAGGCTCGCCGGTGGTCGATCACCCGGACGTGCTTGTGGCCTTCAACAGGCCATCACTCGAGAAGTTCGCTTCATCTGTCAAGAAGGGAGGAGTGATCATCTATGACTCTCTGGCAGGTCAGTTCCAGGGGCCGGAGGGGGTCAAGGTCATATCGGTCCCGGCAACGGAGATCGCCACTGAGCACGGGGCAGTTCAGGCTGCCAATACGGCCATGTTTGGGGCACTGATGCAGGCCGGAAATCTGGGCCTGCCCAACGAGGCCTATGGCGATGCATTCAGGGTGACATTCGCCAAGAAGCCCAAGCTCATCCCCAAAAACCTGGAGATACTGGAGGCAGGAGCCGGTGCGGTGAGGGTGCTGGCGATGGCGGCGAGGAAGTAGGGCCGCCATAGCTCTTCTTTTATACTTTTATTTAAAATCAGAAATCAAAAAGCATATTCTTTCTGGATAGTCTGTCTGTGGTAGATATGAATAAGGGGATTTCTTTTCGTGCAGATTGTATAATGAAAAAGTGAATTAGAGGATTCAATATACGCGAGGAAATTCAGCCTTTGTTGGAGGCCTGAACATTGAAGTATCGATAACGCCAGGTTCAGGTTCAAAGGGCTTTTCAATTGTCGAAAGGCTATCGAAGCCGCCATAGACGGTTGGGGTCCATCCGCCGCTATCTATGCCCTGAGCCTGAAGTGGGGTTTCCATCGCAGATATGTCCAGGGGATATCTCGAACCTCCTGAAACCAATTGATTGCCATTGAGAGCATGGCCCAGGGGCACTGACCCCCAATTCCACAGGCCGCTGCCGGATTCGATGCTGTTCAAAGCATCCTTTCCTGACTGTCCACCAAGCTCAACAACTGCAGGGGAGAGCGGTACCAGAGACAGAACTAAAATGCATAGCGCAAAAAGTTTCATTCTATCATTCCCTCGAAGGAATTTAGGATGATGGAGAGGTAAATACTTTGCTATGTATCGGCGCAGTCTGACGCAATAAGCCCTGCCGTTCATCAAGTATCGAGATTGGATGTAGTGAGCAGAGGGGCAGGACCAAAATCCTTCACCATAGACCAAAACACCAGTTCAGTCCACATCCGTTGTTCCTGCGGTCCGCCTTAGTCGCCGGGCATGATCACGTCAGTTGCAGCCCCGTCGCCGCTCAGCATCTTCCGCCGGTTCAGCAGCACGACAAAGACGGCAGCGATCGCGAACACGAGGCTGTCCCAGGGCTGGGCGTCAGGCCATGCCGGGCCGTTCATCTGGAAGTGGTAGAGGGCTGCGATAAGGAGGCTGCCATGCGCTGCGTTGAACATGGCGGTCAGGATGACTGTGATCGCCAGGACGCCTATAAAGTATGGACCGAAGGACCAGGCGCTCTGAGGGCTTCCGCTGAGGAAGAATGCCGGCAGATGCCAGAGGCCCCAGATCCCGCCCAGGATCAGGCTGGACCAGAGGGGTGCATAGCGGCGCTGCAGAAGGGGCAGAGCCAGGCCGCGCCAGCCCAGCTCCTCAATGGGCCCTATGACCAGCCCCGTGGCCAGGGCAGGCAGCACGCCGTACCAGGGGGAGAAAGCGAAGGGATCGGTGATGGTGCCCTTGATGGCCGCGCCCAGGTAGAAGGCGGCGGGTATGCC
>JBFYLF010000055.1:0-13111 GCA_041305505.1 Methanothrix sp.
GCAGGGGCGCTCCTGGCCTCGCCCACCACCACCTTCTTTATCCCGAACTGGACGACCGCACCTGCGCATAGGTAGCAGGGCATGAGAGTCGAGTAGAGGATTGTGTTGTGATAGCCGCCCGTCAGCCTGGCGGCGCGCAGGCAGTCGATCTCTGCGTGCATGAGCTGATCCTGCTCCTGCACCCTCCTGTTTCTGCCCCGTCCAATTATCCTGCCCTCCTCGACCAGAACTGCGCCGATGGGAACGCCGCCCTCGGAGAGGCCCTTACGTGCCTCATCAATCGCCTTTTGCATAAATGGGTCCATGGGATCTTCCTCAATGATCAATGGATCTCGCCTGATTTCAAGTATCATGCATTATATTTGGATCTGATGCCAATTGGGAGGTGCAATTCTTCCATCGTGCTCTGAAAAAGAGCAGAATATGCGCGTGTCCACCCATCAGCTTCGCCAATAATCTTATCTTCCAGTGGTGCAACCACACACGCCTGATGCCCGAAGCTGATGAGTACGAAAGGATAGGAAGGATATCAGCGCTGTCCGGACTGCTTGGAGGAATAGCAGCCGTCGCCGCAGGATGCATTTTTCTCATATTCGCCCTTCCGTCCATTGGCCGTCCGGGAGAGTTTGACTATCTCTTCTCCCAGGCGGCAGGCGGCTTTCTCATCATTCTTCTGGGACTGCTCGGAATCTTCGCCTCTGCTCTTGCCTGGCAGAGCAGCAAGGCCGAGAGGTCTGCGCTCATCCTTTGCGGCCTTCCTTATCTCATCCTCTTTGCTCTTATGGCTGCATACCAGGAGTGGATAGCATGTGCGGTCGTAGTTATATTCGTCATCGCCGCCAGGGCCGCCCTGCGAAGACGCAGAGATGCAGCACGCAATCTCTTCTTATTTGCCGGCATCTCCGGCTCGGGGGTGCTATTCCTCTTCTCAGCCCTGCTTCTGTCCATTTCCGGGCACCTGGACCTTTTGCCTCTGCCAAAGAGCAAAAGACAGCGCAGGCCAGCCCTCTTCATCTATGCAGCAGTATGCCTGATTCTGATCGTTGTATCAGTGGCAGCGCTTGTCCACCTTCCAGGTCCAGCCGGTCCCGGAACAGAAGATGCTTCGGCTCTCGATCAGGGCTCAGAAATCAGCGCCGCTCCCTATGAGTGCGACTGCCCGGCAGGAGCCGGGGAAGGTCTGCAGTCTCTTGCTGATGAGAACGGGATCATATCGAGCAGCGAAATGAATTTCACGGAGAACGGCAGCGCCCGGAATAAAGCGACTGTGATACTCTCACCCGGAGACGTCAGAACATTTCCCCGGGGCGAGGCCGTGCTCTTCTCAGCGCTCCAGTGCCCAGGGGATGAATGCAGATTCTTATGGCGTTCAAGCCTAGATGGAATCATAGGAGCAGAGCAGTCCTTCGAGAGGGACAACCTGAGCCTCGGATGGCATAATATCACACTTGAGGCCGCCAACTCCAGCGGCTCTTTGGATATCGCTTATGTCGAGATTGGAATATCTGAGCCCTGGATCTGCGGCAAGGTCAATCCCAGACCCAAATACTATCCTCCTGACACACCATGCACAGACATCTGGCCCAATGCCACCGCTCAATGCCAGGAGGTGGAGGTCTGCCATCCTGATCTGGACTGGATTGTGGCAGAGTCCGTTGACTGCTGCGACGGATCGCCGCTACGCAGCAGAGCCTGCCATGATGCCTGCAACAGTTCAGGAGGCAATCGCAAAAAATGTCGCGCCATATACCTGATCAACTCATTCGGACCCGATGCCATTTATATGAAGGGCTACGCGCTCTTCAAGGCCTGCTGCTCAGGATATCCCGAATGCACCCGCATGTGCAGCTCCAGCGTCTCAGGAAAGCGTCTCTTCATGGACGGCTATAATGAGAACGTCTCGAATCTCTCCTGCCGGCCCGAGGAGTTTGGCCTGGAGGCCTGGCACTCGGATACGAATATGAGCGAGAACAGCGCAACGATCGGACTTATTCCCACCCATGCAACAGTGAACATCCTCCAGACGGGAGTATGCAGCGACTATTCTGCAGCTCTTACAACTATGCTTCGAAAGGCGGGCTACAACAGGAGCGAGGCACTCAGCACATCAAGCTCGGCATTTGATCTGCCGCTTGTCGGAGACCATCCGGGGCATGCCTTCAATCTGGTGCTTCTGCCGGGAGATGACAGGTACCACATTGTCGACACAACAGGAAATGGTGACGGCATCAACCTGGGCGGAGTGCCAGGTTACTTCCGATTTACCGGCTGCTTCATGGGAATGCCGTCACATACCCGGATAATGGACTGGTGGATGGGCTACTGCAAGATGATGTCTCTTCAAAGCAGAAATGATGCCGGTTATTTAAAAACGCCGGAGCAGGGGAGGATCTGCGGCTGCTCCGAGCAACAAAACAGCACAGATGGTTAGTTCGTCAGTTCTCTAGTTCGATGCAAGCCTTCGAACCAGCGGCATTATGGACGGCCTGATAGCCCCTTCTGACTTCTGCCGCTCTCCGCCGGGCATTCCCATCTCCAGGCCCATTGAGCTCATCATCTCCCTGTTGAAGCGCTCTCCGATCTCGTCGAATATCCTCTTATAGGCAGGGCAGTGTGGGTCGACCCCCCTGATCTCGCCGTCCGTCGGGGCGATTGCATTGTAGGGGCAGCCGCCACGGCAGTATCGGATGTGCTTGCAGCCCTTGCACTCGCGATCTACAAACTCCTTGAAGCTGCGCATACGAACTGCGGCCTCCGAATTTGCCAGATCCTCTATAGTAGGATGGTCTCTGACATGGCCCATGACGTACTCGGGCATCCCAACGAAACGGTAGCATGGGTAGATGCTGCCGTCAGGGCCGACTGCAAATGTGTTCTCCATGCAGTCCACAAATGTGCAGACTGTTCCCCTGCCCGTCAAGACGCACCTGGCATAGTCGTTGATGTTTCGGACCTCAATCTTATCCATGTTCTCTAGGTAGCGATCCAGAAGATAGACCAGGAGGTCCCCGTAGCTCTCGGGCGGGAGAGCCCAGCGGTCCGGCTCGTCGCTTCTAAGAGACGGCAGGGCCGGGTGAAGCTTGAACGTCAGGTTGTTGTCCATGAAGAACTTGAAGATCTCCTCCTTGAACTGCACTGAATAGGACGTGAATGTGCAGATGAACTGAACCTGAAGACCGTGCTCTTTGGCCAGCTCGTAGCCCTTCATGGTCCGCTCATAGTAGCCCTCGGACCTCTGGAGGTCGTTTAGCTCCTGCGGCCCGTCAAGGCTCGATCCTATTGGGATGTTGTACTCCGCCAGGGTCTTTGCAAGCTCTGGCGTCATCCTCCAGAGGTTGGTCTGGAGCGCGAAGTTGGGCTCGATGTGCACAAGCTCATCTTTTAGCATAGGCAGAGCCTGCCTGTAGAAATCGGCTCCTGCCAGGAGGGGCTCGCCGCCATGAAATGTGAATGTCACAGGATCGTCTCTGAAGTCCCGGAGCCATGCCACTATGTCCTTAACGGTATCTATGCTCATGACCGGCGAGCCCTCCTCGGAGCTCCAGCAATAGGCACACTTGGAGGGACAGCCAAGGGTTGGTATGATCATGACGTGAAAAGGCTTCTTAGCTCTCATCTTTTTCTTATTTTGCATCATTAATATCTCGCCCTTATCAAACTGGATTGCCAATTTTGTGCTGCCAAATTCCCGGATTCGACTCTGCAACATCTGCGAGGGTTTCTATCCCAAATAACTATCCTCTGGTTATCTTATCCGCTCCAACCCGCGCCCTGCATAGAGGTGGCAGATCCTTCCAGAGGGCCATCTGCTCGCCCCGAATTATCAGAGCGCCCTCCACTCCAACTCGATCAACTGCCTGGAAGGAGCCCTGAATAGGCCCCTTGGCTGGCACGGCGTTTCCGAGAGCTGTGGCGCCAGCGTCCGCCAGAATCACATCCGAAGAGAGCACCACGGCTGCATCGGCCCAGCCAAACGAGATTGACGGCCCGACAGTTCCCGAGCTGGTGCAGATGCCATAAGGCCTGCTCCTGGCATCTACCTGGAAGGCCAGATCCTTGATCTGAGAGCTTCCCGCATAAATTCCCACAATCACCGGCTGGTCGTTGAGTACGCAGATGTCCCCGCCGTTGTCCACGATTGCATATCTCGCCCCCTCATCCATCATGGCCTTAACTGCGAAACTTGCTATGGCTCCAGCCACTGCCGCCATAGGACCGAGTCCGAAGATGGAGCAACTCTTCGTCATCTTCCTGACTATCTCGGGCGCGTCCTCCTCTATAAGAGCATAGGGCTCCAGGGTTATCTGAAAGAAGGGATCAGATCTGATGAAATCCTCCAGATGGGCACGCTGATCTCTTATGGACCTCTTGGCTGCATCTATCTCCCCGGCTTCCCTAGCGAATATTGTGACAATGCTCTCCTTGAGCTGGAAGTGCTCGCGCAGGATCTCCGTCACCGGCAACTTCTCCTCCAGCGCGCTTCAGAGGAGCAGGCTCTGGCAATCGTCTCCTCTCTGCCCCGGAGCCTGACTATCAGCTCATTCTCGTATCTGACAGCCAGAAGCTGTGCGCTCTCGTAGAGCAGGGAGAGCTCTCGAAGGCCCTCGGATGTGTTAGGGAGCCGGATCTCATACTCGGCGAGAGGCTGGAGCCTCTGGGATATGCACTCCTCCAGAGTTCCCAGTCCCTGGCCCGTGGCTGCCGAGGCCAATACGGGGTGGGGGGCCAGATCCCTGATCCCGTCGGCCTTTTCCAAAGCCTCTCTTTCGTCAAGCCTGTCGGCTTTATTGAGGACTGTGACTATGGGCGAGGAGACATCGCAGTCCCAGAGCGCCTTGTGGGAGGCTACGAGCTTCTTTCGAAGCAGATTCGTGGGATCGCTGATGTCTGCCACAAGTAGCACCAGATCAGCCTCCGAGATCTCCGAGAGGGTTGAGCGGAAGGCCTTGATCAGAAAATGAGGCAGATCGTCTATGAATCCGACTGTGTCTGTGAGGAGCACCCTTCTGCCCAGAACCTCCATCGCCCTCGTAGTTGGAGTGAGAGTTGTGAAAGGCTGGTCCTTTGCGTTCACGTCCGAGCCGGTGAGTCGGTTTAGCAGAGTTGACTTGCCAGCATTGGTGTAGCCTGCCAGGGCTACAAGATCAAAGCCCTGCTCGCGTCTCCTCTTCCTCCTCTCCTCGCCCATGCTCTCAACATTGCCAAGCTCAGCCTTTATCTTGGCCATGCGTCCGCGGATGTCGTGATACATAGACTGTTCATAGGCTCCGGCTCCGCGAAATCCAGGCTGCTCGCCTCGTTTCTTCAGGGCGAGGGCGCTCTTCACCTGAGGCGCATCGTAGCTGAGCCTTGCCAGCTCCACCTGAAGCTTTGCCTCCCTGGTTTTAGCCCGGGATGAAAATATCTCGAGGATCAGGTTGAATCGATCGAGAACAGAAGCAGAGAACTCGCTTCGGATGTTGTAGACCTGATTTGGGCTGAGGGGGTTGTGGAAGATGAGCTTTTTTGGACTGAAGCTCAGAGCCTCCTCTATCTTTCCCCTTCCTATCTGGAATCGGTGGTCCCGGCCCCTGCGCTGGCGGATCTCCGCCAGGATGCGGTAGCCTGCTGCCCCCGAAAGGGCCCGAAGCTCCTTCATCTTATAGGGGTCGGAGGTCCTTCCCGGGCTCTCCCTCATAAGCAGAACAGCAGTCTTATCCTGGTCACTCATCAGCTCATTTCTCCCGTCTCTATCTTCTTTGCATCCATGATAAGCCTTCGTCCTGCCAGAGAGATATGGTGGGCAAGCTCCACTGCCATCCTCTCGGATATCGTCTGAGGATATTTGAAATCCCTTCCCAGGATGCTTTTCACCCGCCAGATCTCCATGTTGTAGAGGTCTCCGGGCTCGGCGATGACCGTCCCGGTGAGGGATGCGCAGGCCTCGTTTATAAAATCGGCAATTAGGTTGACATCCAGAGATTCTGATAGGCGGTGGACCAGCCTCACCGAATAAACCTTCTCTAAAAAAATGGGCGATATGCGGGCAGATACCACGGCGCAGACCATCTCATAGCGCCCTTCCACCTCATGCCGGCCTGAGATGTCTATTGCCACTATGTCGATCTATTCATCCCCTTCATCGCGTCTCTCTTCTTTGAGCAATCACATAGAACATGCACACCATCTCTCCAATCCCAATAGGTAAGCAGTCCCTGCGATGGTGGTTCCATAGTATACCACCCGTCTTTCATGGTAATTTGCATTCTCCATCAGCTCATCAATCGTTCCGTTTACGAGAGCGGATCCCGTGATCAAAACGAGTTGACACCGCTCGATTATTTCCGACGAATCCATGCCATCCAGCACTTTTACACCGCAGCGCACCGATCCTGCCTCTGTCAGATCCGAGGCCATCACCTTCTCTGGCCCCAGGGATTTAACCAGGGCTTCCAGAAGTGCAGGCTGCATTCCCACAAGCCCAACCATATCGGAACCTTGAAGGTTTATCCACTCCGCCAGGCAGGCTGCGCATCTCTTGGGGCCATCATCTTTGCAGTGAACCGTCTTTTCGATCTTGCCCAGGTATCTAAGCACAGCATTTATGGTGGCGATAAACACGGCGCGTTCAAAGTTTTCGGCAAGTGGTAGCTTCAACACGTCGCCAAGAGTTCCGTGAAAGTCTCCCTTGGCCGCAGAGAATGCCTGTCCAGCGACACCCCTATAGACGGCTTGCATAAGCACTTCCTTTCCCCTTATGATTGGAAAATCGTCTCTCCCTGTATCTCCGATAGCCTCTGCCGCACTGAGAGGACGGCTTATAACGACCTCATCTCGCAGACCCGTATGGGAAGTATTGGCTTGGGACTGCAGCAACTCAATGAAACGACTCTTTGCCTCTTGCAGAACATCTGTTTTTGCCATTTTCTCCTCAATTCTGCTTTATATTGCTGCTGAAGGCTCCACGGCATCAGTCGCAACATCTGCCACAGGAATGAATCCGTATTTATCCAGGATTGCCTGCCCCTCATTCGACATTATCACATCGATGAAGGCTTGTGCATCCTGTGGATAATTTGACTGCGATAGTACACCTGCCGGGAAGTCCCCTACTACGTTGTACCTGTCGGGAATAAGTATCTTGGTGACTTTGCCCGCCATCGACGGATCAACGTCTGAGATGAAAGCAAATCCCGCATCGACTTCACCCAATGCAACCTTGGATACAATGCGATTTACCGTTGTCTCCTCGGAGATTATGTTGGCCATGACCTTTTCCTCATACTCAGGGCCATATTCAGAATCATTGGCGAGTTTATCCAAAACCTGTCGTGCGTAATTTCCTACAGGCAGTTCTTTTGTTCCCATGAGGATCATGATTCCCGGCCTTGCTAGATCCGTTAAATTTACGATATTTGCAGGGTTATCATTGGGAATTACTACAGCCACCTTATTTTTCGCAAAGATCTTGACTGTGGAATTGTTTATGAGACCCTCTGCTTTGAGAGCATTCATGTGTCTGAGATCTGCTGATACGAGCACATCTGCGTAGGCTCCATTTTCAATTTGTGCGCGAAGTGAAGGCACACCATCGAAGTTGAATTCCACCCCAATGCCACTGGCATTCTCGTATAATTGTCCGATCTCATTGAAAGCACCGGTAAGGCCGGCTGCGCAAAAGATGGTGAGGTCTTCTGGTTCTTCTGCATCAATCGCCATAACGTTGATCAATATAGCCAAGCAGAGCACTGAATACGCAATTTTGCTCGTCATATCATCTCCAGCACTTTCTCAAGCATCCGGCTTGTTTATCATTGTTTTCAAGAAGGATTGATTCATCGGATGATTGCATGCTTTTCAACGATATCCCCTGCCTCTTGCAGCGTCAAGCCGGCTCCCATGGCGATCTCCACAGCCCGCTCGCTGCTGATGAGGTCATCCGGTGAGTGGCTGTCTGTGTTCACAACCATATTGGCCCCGGCCAGCTTCGCCATGCGGACGACATGGCCGTTTGTGATATTATGGCCAGCGCGCGATGTGATCTCCAGGCAGACGTTGTTATCCCTGGCAATCTCCGCCTCCTCGATTGTGATGAATCCGGGGTGGGCCAGGATGTCAACCTCGGCCTCAAGAGCCGCTCGATTTGTCCCCGGCCGTACGGGCTCGACGGGCGACTCGCCGTGGACTACAACTATCTCGGCCCCCAGGCTGCGAGCAAAAGCCGCCAGCGGCCCTATCTCAGAAGGCGGAATATGGGTCAGCTCAGCTCCGACGAGGACCCGGATATCCAGAGCCTCTTCGAGATATTTGGCCTTGGAGACGCAGGAGATGATATGCTCGATATTGGTATAATCTGCATGATCGGTTATGCCTATGACTGTGTATCCCAGAACCTTCGCCCTTTGGACGAGCTCTGAAGGGATTAGCTCTCCGTCGCTGAAGGTGGTGTGCGTGTGCAGATCGATCATAGCTTTAGTTATTGATTGTCACCTGATATTAAGGCTAGCGTTCCTGGAGAGTCTCGAACTCCTTGACTATCTCCTTGCCCACAACAACCTCGTCTATGCTGTGAATCGCCGCTCCGAATTTCCGGATCACGCTCTCAACCCCATCGTAATCGATGTTTTCGCCCTGTATGGTGGCCTTGACAGATTCAGTCTGCTGATCCACCTCGTCGAGGCTCAAATTGACGCCTGTAACGCCGTTAACCCTGGCGAGAGCAGTGGCCAGATCCAGTATTGTCGGCACGTGCGGCTTCAAGACATCCAGAACCAGGCGTCTAATCATTGTATTCATGTGACCAAATCTCTGGTGCATCTTTCAATCGCTTTCCTGTCATCGCTTGCACTTATAGTCATCTTTTTTTGTATTTCTGCTTTAAGGCCGATGCTATCCTCTTCAGGGCGGCTGATTTGGGGCCCATTCTATCGATCAGAATTCTTCCGGCGGCCCCTTCCTGGTGCCATGTTTTTGGGTGCCTCTTATCCCTTTCTATCTCTGGCTTGAATCCGGATTTGAGGGTGGCGGTGATCAGCATATCGATATTTGGCTCATTGACGGCATCCTGGCGGGAGACCATCCTGCCTTCCTGCCTCGACCTGGCGGAATCGAAGTATATGGGCCAAATGCTGGCGGGAGACCATCCTGCCTTCCTGCCTCGACCTGGCGGAATCGAAGTATATGGGCCAAATGGCGAGCTTATCCTTCTCGGGCATGAATGGAGCCTCTATCTTCGTCCTTATAGAATCTTTGTCCTGCAAGCCTCCACTTGATGACGCAAGTCTTTTAGATATGTTGAAGCATAGATAGAAGCCAACCATACCCCGGGAGTTTTTAATAATGATCCAAGAGACTTATCCCGTTGCCAATGTCGGTGGAGCAGAGATCCCATACGACCCCGAACAGCTCAGACGGATCCAGCAGCATCCCTGTTTCAGCGAGAAGGCCTGCCATTCCTTTGGCAGAATGCACCTGGCTGTGGCGCCCAAATGCAACATCCAGTGCAAGTACTGCGTCAGGGACTATGACTGCGTCAATGAGTCCAGGCCCGGGGTGACATCTCAGGTTCTCTCGCCAAAAGAGGCTCTGGAGCGGGTCGACCAGGTCATAGAGAAGTACCACTACATCAAAGTCGTTGCCGTAGCAGGTCCCGGCGAGCCGCTAGCAAATGAGGAGACATTCGAGACGCTTCGCGCCTTGTGGGAGAGAAGTATCCGAACCTCATCCTCTGCTTAAGCACAAACGGCCTGCTGCTGCCAGACAAGATCGAGGAGCTCGACAGGCTTGGTGTCTGCAACATCACTGTCACGATGAACGCCATAGATCCCGAGATCGGCCAGCAGATTTACGACTATGTGACATACCAGGGCAAGAGGTACGAGGGGCTGGAGGCAGGCAAGCTCCTCTTAAGCCAGCAGCTAAAGGGCATAGAAGAGGCTGTGAAGCGAAAGAAGATAGTCAAGATAAATACAGTGCTCATCCCTGGAATCAACGAAAAGCATGTCTTCGACATCGCCCGGAATATAAAGTCTATGGGTGTCTACATCCACAATGTCATGCCCCTCATCCCCCAGTACAAGTTCGCCCATATAACGCCTCCATCACTTGAGGAGAAGAGGAAGATTCAGGAGGAGCTTGGGAAGATCATCAAGCAGATGAAGCACTGCAGGCAGTGCCGTTCAGATGCCATAGGAAAGCTCGGGTGCGATGTGCAGCAGGAGTTCCAGAGCAGAACGAAGGAGCAGGGCTGAAAAACCTAAAGACTGCGTAGTGAGACAAAAGATATCTTATTTGAATTTGAAAGCCGCAATTTCCGGCCTTCAAAATCAAGCTGCTCTGGGAAAAAGGATCACTTTGGCAATCTGGCCTCTCTCGCCGATTGCCACAGTTTCTTTTATTCGATTTTGATTTTTTTTATATAATATTTTTGAGATCAATGTTTGATCATCTTGCTTATGCTGCTTGTGGCGCTCGATATGCTGCTGGATATGCCTGATAACAGGCTCTTATTCTCTGCTGCATTAGATGATGATCTGGCCTCTGAAGGCTTGGAAGCATTCGGATTCTTCTCCTTTTTCCGGGAGATTGAATTGCCGTTTTTCATCTGATAATTGCTATTGCGATCTTTGGGGCCCTTGCTCTGTTTTTTGTCTCTTGCCATATTTTATCCCGGCCACCCGTCAGCCTCGAAATTAATATAGATTGCGGCTACATATCGCCTGCCCTCAGGCGAAAGAGAGCTTCTTGCCCCTGCCAGAGTGCAGAGCTTTGCTATAAACTGCGAAGCCGACGGCAACATCCTGTATTCCAAGGCCCGTGGAGTCGAAGACTGTTATCTCCTGCAAATCCTCTCGCCCAGGCTTCCTGCCAGCTAAAACCTCGCCAATCTCTGCGAAGATCTCATCAGGGCTGAGCAGGCCCTCTGATATTGGAACATTGACCTCGCCCGAGTGAGTCGCCTGGGTCATATCATCCACATAGACCCTGGCCTTTCTGGTCAGATCGGACTCAAGCTCCTGTTTTCCTCTGGCATCGGCTCCAATGGCATTGATGTGAGTTCCAGGGGAGATCCAATCCTCTTTCACGACGGGCTTTCGCGATGGAGTGGTTGTGACCAGGATGTCGCATGAACAGGCGTCTTCTGGGCTTTTTGCAATCATGTATTCGCATCTTAAGAACTCCTGGCAGCTTTCTTTGAGATTCTGGGCACTCTCCATAGATGTGTCGAAGATCTTCACCTGCTCTATCTCAAAACGCCTGGAAAGCCCCATGAGCTGGGCTTTGGCCTGGACTCCTGCTCCGATCATTCCCACAATCCGGCTGCCTCTCCGGGCCAGGAGCCCGGCAGCCACTGCGCCTGCTGCTCCCGTGCGAATGGCCGTGAGATATGTCGCGCCCATGATGGCCAGAGGTGCTCCGGTCCTCGGAGATACTAGTGTCAAGAGTGCCATGACAGTTGGAAGGCCGATCTCCGGATTTTTGGCATGAACATTGACTATCTTGACGCCTGCTTGCTCCTCTGCCTCAAGATATGCAGGCATCGTTCTCAGATCGCCATCATGCCTGGGAAAGTGGAGATAGGATTTGGGCGGCATCTGGGTTTGGCCCAATCCGTGATCATGAAATGCCTTGCCAACTGCAGAGATAGCCTCGTCCATGTTGAGAAGAGCCTTGACGTCATCTTCGGAAAGCAAGAGTAGATCCACGAGAAACACCACATTCTAATCTGTATCCTGAAGAAGAAATAGTCTTTGACAAGATTCTAGACAGAGGCGATCAGCCAAGATTATGCAGATAATATAGTTAAGACAAAAATATGATTTAGAATAAAAGCTCTACAGCTCTTCCAGATTTTCGACACCCATCTTCTTTACCTTGGGCTTCCATATCATCTCCGGCATCCAGGCAGGAGCTCCCTTGGGCTTCTTCACCTGGACCCTCTCCCCTGTGAAGATGTGCAGCTTCTTTGTGCCCCGCTCGCGAAGTCTTATATCAGTTATGCCTCTGTTCGCCGCTTTCAGGGCCGCTTGCCTCGGCTGCTTTCCAGTAAAGACTCCGATCTCATTGCCATTCTTATCTCTGAGTGCAAAATTTCTTGTCTCTGCCATTTTAATGATCCCTCCTCGAAATCCCAGTCTGTCCAAATGCTGTGATATACTGTTCTTACATATACCATTATATTAATTTTATCCGGATTCAGCTCTGTTGAATAATTCCTCTGAGTTTCCCAAGCGATTGTCTTAAAATTATTATTATATTTTAATATATTATTAACTATAAAATATAAACTTTGGAACTGCCTTTGCATATTCATCATTATTCATGAAAGCTGGATTCATCGTCCCGGACACGTGGACCCAAGCAATGCCCTGGCAGCTGGCCTCCTAGAGGGCTCTGCCCTAAAGAAGATGAAGGCCGATAGATACCGTTATCTACCATTGGCTGCCTATTGGGGGCCCATGAGCCTGAAGGTCACAATGCTGGGGACGGGCGTCGGCATCCCCCAGCCTGGCCGCTCCCAGGCAGCGATTTTGGTGGAATCTGACCAGCAACTTCTCCTGGACTGCGGAGCTGGCACACTTTTGCGATTGGACCAGATCGGAGCGAGCATTGAGGGCCTGGACACTGTGGTCTTGACCCATCTTCACCTCGACCACGTCTCCGACCTCCTGGCCCTGGCCAATGCCCGCTACCTATCCGATATGCCGGGCCTCCAGGTATTCGGGCCGGCGGGAACGGAAGAGTATGTCAGATCAGCCATAGGGATCTACCCCAATTTATCTGAGATGAGTGTGGCTGTGCGAGAGCTTCGTCCCATGGACTCAATCAACCTCAAGGGCTTCGACATCTTTGCCGAGGAGGCGCGCCACAGCCTGCCGGCCCTCGCCTTCCGTCTGGAGGCTGAGGAGAAGGTTGTGGTCTACTCAGGAGACACCGAGCCCTCGCCACGGGTGGCAGCCCTCGCAAAGGATGCCGACCTTCTTGTGCATGAATGCTCATTTCCCGAGCCGTTCGATGTGACAAATCACAGCACGCCATTAAAACTTGGGAGCATGATCAAGAACCATGGGATCAAGCGCCTCGTGCTCACTCACCTCTATCCCCAGGCAGCCGGCTCTGAGGATCTGATGGC
>JBFYLF010000056.1:0-8225 GCA_041305505.1 Methanothrix sp.
AGGCATTTATATAGAGCAACATTTGATTTATTAGATTTTATACGATTGCTGCAAAAACAACGAATTTATGAAATGGTGAAGGATTTCTCAAGCGAGACTTTAGTAGAGGTTTTTCCCGAGTATTATAACAAGATCGTGCCTGAAATAGAAAATGCGATTCAAAAAATTCCCAGGTATAAAAGCGAGAAGGATATCGGGAATCCTAATTTGGAGAGTGTCCGAGAATATACCGAGATAATCGAGGGTACTAAAACGCATTTCACGAAAGTCAGCGAAATGATGCCTTCTTTAGTAGATTATGAAAGTCGCCGAAAAAAGGAAGAACGGAAAAAAGAAATAAAGCAAAATGCCACATATGCCATAATTGCCATTGTGGCAGCCGTAATCGGTGCAGTTATTACTTATTTAATAACATCCTCTACCTAATCGAGGCATTCACTCTCCCAAACAGCCCTGGGCTGTGTTCAGCGACAAGGAATATATTCCTGCAGCTGGCAAGACCAAGCCATCAAACTGCAGAATCATCTATCATTCAATATTTAAGAAGATCGACGCGGACGCCATTTGCATTTGGATAACGGCAGCAAGAATCTTCAATTATTGCATTGGGTTTTAAATCCCAGATTCTGCAATCTGGGTCAGGATGTAGCATGAGGTCGTTGCATCGAATAATTGCGCTGTTTCAGATGTTTATGAAAATGATTACTTAGTACTTAGATGCGCCGATCGGGATTCGAACCCGAGTTTAGGCGTTGGCAACGCCTAGTGATAACCGCTACACTATCGGCGCTATCGTGTTATGCGAAGCATCCCCTACAATCACCTTCTAGTCTAAAAACATTGCGGGCAAACTGAAAAGATGCCGCGCTTCTCTCTAGGGCTACATAGCCTTTTATCTACCTTGAAGGCTAGCCTTTTATGGTGATATTCGCTTGCATGATGTCGTCATAGTGGGAGCAGGCCCGGCGGGGCTGACCGCGGCCATGTACTGCGCGAGAAGCGGCAAGAAGACTCTGGTTTTGGGAAACATATACAGCTCTCAGCAGTCCATGGGCGGCCTCTATGAAAACTATCCAGGATTTCCCGATGGCATCCAGGGAATTGAGCTCTCTGAGAGGATGCTGGCTCAGGCGCAGAAGTTCGGGGCTGAGAACCGGACTGAACAGGTGGAGAAGATCGTTCCCTTGAGCGACTTCTTCCGGCTCAAGACTGAGAACTGGCAGTATGAGGCAAAGGCAGTAATCCTGGCTATGGGCGCGGCCCATAGACCCCTGGGGGTGCCAGGCGAGAAGGAGCTGATAGGCAGGGGCGTCTCTTACTGCGTCCACTGCGACGGGGCGCTCTTCCGGAACAAGACGGTAGCTGTTGCTGGATACGGCAACGGAGCTGCCCGGGCGGTCCTCTATCTGGCAAACATAGCCAGCAAGGTCCATCTTGTCTCATCGCGAGAGAAGCTGGTGGCCGAGTCCGTCTATCTGGATCGGATCAAGAAGCTCACCAACTACTATGCTAACTTCGGTGTGGAGATCACCGAGGTCCTGGGAGACGACTATGTGGCAGGCATCGGCTTCAAGGTTGGAAGCACCCCCCGCTCACTCAAAGCAGACGGGGTCTTCATCGAGATGGGAATGAAGCCAAATGCAGACCTCGCAGTGGCCCTGGGACTTGAGATGACGGCAGGCGGCTATGTCAAGGTCAATCGGCTCAACCAGGAGACGAGCATGCCGGGCGTATTTGCCGCTGGAGATCTGACTGGCGGAAGGCTGCAGGTCGCCACGGCTGTAGGCAGCGGCGCGTCAGCCGGCATAAGCGCTCTTCAGCATCTGGGATAGGATTGGGATTTGAAAAAATGGCAAGCGAAAGGGCGAAGAAGGAGCTGGATCTCAGGCGGCCTGTGACGATCTGGCGCTCGCGCGACCTCCTCGATGGCAGGCCTGCCGAGTCCCTGACGATGATCCTTCGAACAGTGGGCTGCCGATGGAACCGCTGCACAATGTGCGGCTTTGCCGGAGAGGGAGCGCCTGCCACTGCCGAGGATCTGGTCTCCCAGTTCGAGTGGGCGATCGAACGCTCTGCTCCCGAGGTCTCGGTTGTAAAGATCTACACCAGCGGCAGCTTCCTCGATCCCGACGAGATGCCGGTAGAGGCCAGGGATGAGATCTTGAAGAGAGTGGAGTCGCTCGGAATCTCAAGGCTTGTAATAGAGACCCGTCCGGAGTATGCGACATCAGAAGCTGTCGAGGCCTGCCTCTCGCATGTCCCGACGGAGTTTGCCATGGGCCTTGAGACGGCAAACGACCTCATCCGTGAGAAGGTCATACGAAAGGGCTTTTTATTCCAGGACTTCGTCTCCGCTTCGGAAATGGTCCACAGGCTTGGCGGCAGGGTCAAGGCCTACCTTCTTCTGAAGCCGCCATTGCTCTCGGAAGGCCAGGCCATGAGAGATGCATTATCCTCAGCCCGGGCGGCCCGGCCTCATGCAGATATCCTCTCTCTAAACCTCTGCAATGTTCAGCGCAATACGGTTGTTGAGAGGATGTGGGAGAGGGGGGAGTTTCGGCCACCGTGGCTGTGGTCAGCCTTAGAGGTCCTGAAAGAGAGCCCAGGTCCGATAGTCTGCGATCCGGTGGGGGCAGGAACCAGGCGAGGGCCCCACAACTGCGGCCAATGCGACGATAAAGTAGCCGAGGCCATCCGGGCCCACGCTCTTTCTCAGGATCTGGCTGCCCTTCAAGTCCCGGATTGCGCCTGCAAGTCCACCTGGCAAGAGCTGATGGATCTTGAAGAGGAGTCCTTCGGGGCAGTTCTCTCTTAATCAGCAGCTAAAAGAAGCAGCTCTTCGGTGGATAGCCATTGGCTACCATCTTCCATCCTAGAGCACGCACTCGCAGCAGTCCTGGCAGCTGCATTCGATGTTGTTTATCTTCCATTTCAGCGCCCAGCGCTTCATCTCCTTGACTATGTCTATGATCTCAAGTCCGCTTGCGGTCAGAGTGTACTCGCTCTTGTAGGGAAAGCTGCTGCGATCCACATTGTTCCTCAGCAGGCCTTCACCCTCCAGCTCTTTCAGCCTCGCCGAGAGCACCTTCTGGGTGATTCCGGCAAGGCAAGATTTCAGCTCTGAGAAGCGGCGGGTATGCCCATGTCCCTTGTAGAGTTCGAGGAGAATTAGCAGAGTCCATTTTCTGGCGATGTACTTGACTGTCAGGTTTACGGTGCATCCTTCCTGCATGGTATCTTTGCGGATACGCTCTAGGCTAAATATCTTGGTATACATTGGATACCATAGGGGCAGAAAAAGCTTTGGAGATAAATCAAGAGAAAGATCTGCCGGATGACATTTAATAAAAATGGAGGATTAAGAAAATGGCTGCAATTGAGAAACCGGATATGTTCTGCTACCAGTGCTCTCAGACCGCGGGGGGAACTGGCTGTACGATCAAGGGAGTATGCGGAAAGGAACCGACGGTTGCCCGTCTTCAGGATAACCTGCTCTTCGCCATCAAGGGGATCAGCGCTTACCTTTACCATGCACGGGAGCTCGGCTACACAGATCCAGAGGTGGACGCGTTTATCGAGATGGGATTCTTCTCGACACTCACCAATGTCAACTTTGACCCCCAGGAGTTCATCCGTCTGGCCGTTAAGGCCGGCGAGATGAACATCAAGACCATGCAACTGCTGAAGAAGGCTCACATCCAGACCTTCGGCGAGCCCACGCCAACGCAGGTTCGGACAGGAACTGTGAAGGGCCACGGAATCCTAGTCACAGGCCACGATTTGCATGCGCTGGACAAGCTCTTGAGCCAGGTCGAGGGAACTGACGTCTTCGTCTACACCCACTCGGAGATGCTCCCTGCTCACGGCTATCCGGGCCTTCGCAAGTACAAGAACCTGGCAGGAAACCTTGGAAAGGCCTGGTTCGACCAGAAGAAGCTCTTTGCCCAGTATCCGATGGCAATACTCGGCACATCCAATTGCTTCCTTCCTCCTAAAGAGGAGTACAGGGACCGAATGTTCTCCGGAGGGCCGGTTTATCTGCCAGGCGTCAAGCACATCGAAGGCTACGACTACTCAGAGGTCATAGCCAAGGCCAGAAGCCTGCCAGAGCTGCCCGATGCGCCAGGCGAGTATGTGCTCACCACAGGCTTTTCCACCTCCGTCCTGCTCTCTCATGCGGCAAAGATCAAAGAGCTTGTGGAGCAGGGCAAGATCAAGAGGTTCTTCCTGGTGGGAGGCTGCGATGCTCCTTTGAAAAAGTCGGATTATTATCGGGAGTTCGTGCAGAAGCTTCCCAAGGATACTGTTGTTCTGACGCTTGCCTGCGGCAAGTTCCGCTTCAACGACCTGGACCTGGGCGACATCGAGGGTATTTCCCGTTTGATCGACCTTGGTCAGTGCAATGACGCCATAGTGGCTCTTGAGGTAGCTCAGGCGTTGGCGGGGCTGTTCGGCGTCAAAGTGAACGATCTGCCCCTGACTCTTTCGGTCTCCTGGATGGAGCAGAAGGCTGTGGCTATTCTCTGGTCCCTGCTGGCCCTGGGAATCAAGGGCATATACCTGGGGCCGATTGTGCCAGGCTGGATCAATGCAGATATGCTCAAGATCTTGGTCGAGAGCTACGACATCAGGCTGATAAGCACTCCGGATGAGGATATCGAGAAGATGATGGCAGGGGCCTGAAGGAGGAATTTATTATTATATTTTTTAAAAAAGTGTTTTGATATAAACTCCGTGGGACTTCATCCCCTCAAGGCAGCATCATCAGCTATTTGCCCGCGATCTCCTCGAGCCTCTTGCCAACCGCTTCCCAGTCCACGATGTTCCAGAAGGCCTCCACGAATTTTGGCCGCTCGTTCTTGTAGTCCAGGTAGTAGGCATGCTCCCAGACATCCAGGACCATGAGTATTCTGAACATCGGGATGACATTCACATTATGCTTCTCGACCTGCATGATCAAAGGCCTCTGCGTCATGGCGCACCAGACGAGGGCCGCCCAGCCCGAGCCCTCTGTGCTGGCCGCTGCCTGAGAGAACTCCTTCTTGAACCTCTCGATGGATCCAAACTCCTTAATCAGCGTCTCAGCAAGCAGCCCTTTGGGCTCCTTTTCTCTCTTGGCCGCCGGGGCAAGGTTTTGCCAGAAGAGGCTATGCAGGAGATGGCCCCCCGCCTGGAAGGAGAGTTCTTTTGTCGTGGCCTTCATGTCCAGGTCCGCTCCATCAGCCCGAGCTTTCTCCAGCCGTCCAAGTAGGGCATTGGCGCCGTTGACATAGGCGGCATGATGCTTGTCGTGATGAAGCTTGAGCTGAGCCTCGGATATGAAGGGCTCGAGGGCATTGCCTGCATAGGGCAGATCAGGAAGCGAGTAAAGTTTTTTATCGGCCATTCTTAAACCACTCCTTAGAATAACATATTTAATTGATCGGACAACTATTTATCTCTTCTTGCAAGCTCTTTCATCCCTGCAATCTGCAAGAAAAAACTGAGATCCTCGGTTTTCAGCGGTGCGAAGTTTTCCCAGCAGGGGCATATGAAGGAAAAGACTTCTACCAGATACAATACAATGAAAAAATGGGTTTTATAGGCGCATCTCATCTGCGCCTATCCTTAAAGCAAAGATCTGCTTTACCTTGCCGCCTTGGCCACGCGCTCCACGCTGTCCTTGTGGTTGATTGCGTAGCTCTTGACATCGCGGTTTGCGGCAGCTATGATCTCGTCTGCCAGCGCCGCTTTTGCGGACTTGGCCTTCTTGAAGGATGCTGCATAAGCGCCCTTGGATATGAACATGAGGGCTGTGTCAACGCGCCTCTGAGGAGATGTATCAACGGCCTTGGGCACGGTGATGCCTCCGTACTTGAGCCGGACGACCTCTTCTCTGGGGCCGGCATTGGCTATGGCCTTTGCCAGAACCGAGAGGGGATTCTCCTTGGTCTTCTTGGCAACTATGTCGAAGGCACCCTCGACAATTCCATAGGCCTTGAGCTTCTTGCCTGTGTTGTCCTCTTTTCTCATCATCTTGTTGACCAGGCGCTCAACGATATGCTGCTCGGACTTCTTGAACTGCTGTTTGGCATGCTTGCCGCCGGAAATCATGACCGACTTGGGTACGAGGTTCATGTAGCCCTTGACGCTCAGATCAGCAACCTCTACCTCAGCCGAATCCCACTTGCCAAATATCTTCATCTCAACTCACCTGACCGGCTTTTCCTTTCTGCCCCGCACGAGCTCCAGGAGCGAGACATTGTTGACAGCTATGACCTTGAACCGAACTCCAGGGATGTCTCCCATAGATCTTCCCTGACGCCCGCCGATGCGATCAACTGTGACCTCGTCATGCTCATCTATGAATCCAATTGCTCCGTCACCAGGAGCGAAGGCCGTAACCTGGCGGCCGTTCTTGATGAGCTGGATGCGCACCGCCTTTCTTATGGCCGAGTTGGGCTGCTTGGCCTCAATTCCTACCTTCTCGAGAACTATTCCTCTGCCCATTGGCGCTCCGCCCAGTGGATCCGCCTTCATCTTGCTCCCCGACATCCTGCGGATGTACTTAGGATCGCTCCACCTCATATTCTTCCGATCACCCTCCAGTTTCCTGGAAGCATAAATTCCATTTCCCATTCATTTCACCTTGAGTAAACACGCAAATCCTATTGAATTATGATATCGTCAACGCCGTGATGCCTCTGCGCAAGCATCTTGGCTTTTAATATGTTTCGGCCGTCTCTGCCGATGGCAATGCCCTTGTCCTTATTTGCTACCTCTACATAAGCCAATCGCTTATTGTTCTTGTTCACGACCATGACATTCTTTATGGCCGCAGGCTGGAAGATGTTCTCCAGGAACTCCTTAACATCTTCGCTGTACTCCACGATCTCGATCTGCTTTCCTACCGACTTCTTCACCCTGTTGATGTTCGAGCCCTTCCGTCCTATGGCCGCGCCCATGTCCCCTTTCTTGATGACAAAAATGATGCGGTCGTTCTCCTCATCAACCACGCAGTCCCTTGCCATGCCGCCTGTCAGGCTCTCGAACAAAGCTATGTATCTGATTCCTTCGGTGGTGAGCTTGAACTCACTCATGCCTAAACACCCCGGATCTCACGCTGCAGTGCCATAATCTCCGAGTCACCTGGCTCGATTATGGCCAAGGCGGCCACGGAGAAGGGTTTCCCGCAGGCAGATCCAAGGTCCTTGCCCATTCCCTGGTAGCTGTAGACTGGAAGATCTATGGTCTCCAGCTGCATCCTCACTTCAGCAGGACAGTCCAGAGCATACATAATGAGCTTCGCCTGTCCGCCAATCCCTGCTTCAACTGTACTGTTTGATCCAAGCACAACTTTTCCTGTTCTAATGGAACTCCTAAGAGCTCTATCTACGTTTATCATCGTTATCTCCTCATCTCTTGCTTGCCACCAGTGTCACATCGCCAGTGCCCAGTTGTATGGGCTGGCCAACAATCACATTCTCAGTCACGCCACGCAGGTCGTCCACATCGCCGCGAATTGCTGCATCCAGTATATGATTGACTGTGACCTCGAAGGCGGCTCTCGCCAGAACGCTGGCCTTCTCACCCGAGACGCCATGCCTTCCTATCTGCTTGACCTCGCCGTCCACTGTCATGATATCCGCTACCAGCATGATATGGCGCACATCAACCGAGAGGCCCTGCTCGCGGAGGGTGTCGGTGGCCTCATTGATTATGGCATTTCTGGCAGCCTCGATGCCCAGCACCTCTCCGATCTCATTGATATTGTTCGTCTTGATGCGAGTCGGGTCAACGCCGTCGAACTGCATCACTTTCTTGAGCGAAGAGCCCTCTGTGTAGAGGATATACTCATCGCCTTCTTTGCGGATGACTACCCGCTTGATGCCCTCCACGCCCTTGAGGGATATCTTCTTGATCTTCTCGACAAGCTGCAAAAGCTCCCTATATGATGGCTCCTCAGGAGCCATGACCAGCAGGTTCTCCTTCTGATCCACGGCAAGGCCGGTCTCCTCTTTGAGCCTGACTGCTACCTCCTCTGCTGTGATCTTCCTCTGCTCCAGGGCTCCTGGGTTCAGCTCAATTAAAACATTCATCTCAGCAAGATCGGTGGCTATGGACCCCAGATGGAGGATCGAAGTGGACTCTATGGCCCAGGCAACCTCTCTGGCCAGGTCCCTGTCGTGAGCATAGTCGGCATTGAGCTTTATGGTCATCGTGGGTGTTGAGGGGATCTTCCTCGC
>JBFYLF010000056.1:8231-19144 GCA_041305505.1 Methanothrix sp.
GCATAGTGGAATGTACGCATGGT
The DNA here is from genome assembly GCA_041305505.1 of Methanothrix sp. Taxonomy (GTDB): domain Archaea; phylum Halobacteriota; class Methanosarcinia; order Methanotrichales; family Methanotrichaceae; genus Methanothrix. Next base: position 8,255 of record JBFYLF010000056.1, read on the forward strand.
CATCTGAGTGCCTGGTTCGCCTATGGACTGGGCGGCCACGACCCCCACGGCCTCGCAGGGCTCAACCTGTGAGTGCTTGTAGTCGGCACAGACCAGGGATATTATCTCATCCATCTGCTCAGCGTTCAGGGGGTCATCTTTGAGCCCGGCCTGCATCGCATCTCTGATGCTCTGGGGCAGATCGAGCCCCTCTAGCCTCTTTGCGATCTCATCTTGAGGGAGCACATATAGACTCCTCCTGCTCTTTTTGCAGAACGCTTTTAATGATCCGCTTGACGTTGTCGCTGCTGGCATAGTCTCGCCGGGAGGCATCGACGCCGTCCTCTCCATACAGGAACTGGACTATCATGCCTCTCGTCTCCTTGACGGTTCCGTCGTACTTGACCTCGAGATCCTGTAGAGCATTGACCAGCCTTCTTTGCAGGTAGCCGCTCTGGGATGTCCTGATGGCTGTGTCCACAAGACCCTCGCGGCCGCCTATCGCGTGGAAGAAGAACTCCGTCGGGTTCAGGCCGTCTTTGTAGCTCGACTCGACGAAGCCATGGGCCTCTGCACCAAGATCGCCTCTGCGAAAGTGCGGCAGTGTCCTGCCGGCATAGCCGCGCATGATCCTCTCGCCTCGGACGGACTGCTGGCCGACGCATGCCGCCATCTGGGTCAGGTTTAGCATGGAGCCGCGCGCCCCGCTCACAGCCATGACCACTCCGGAGTTGTCAAGTCCCAGGTATCTGCCTGCTATCTTTCCAGCCGTATCCCTGGCCTTTCCCAGAGTCTGCATGATCCTCATCTCCAGCGTCTCGTCGAGCGTGCGACCCGGAAGGGGCTCGAGCTCGCCAGCGTTGTATGCCTCGATGAGCTGCTGAGCCTTCTCCCTGGCAGTTCTTGTTGTCTCCTCAATCTGCTCTGCTGCTGCCTTGGGGATGTCCTCGTCATCTATTCCGAAGGAGAATCCTGCATGCATGATGCCCCGCAGAGCAAGCCTAGTCATCCGGTCAAGGAAGTCGCTCGCCACGGAGGGGCTGTACTCCTTTATTATCCTGTCTGTTATCTTGCCCTTGAAGGCTCCGACTGCCTCGGCATCGATTGTGCCCTGCAAGAGCTGACCGTCTTTGATTATCACAAAGGCATCGTTCTCGCAGTTCTCGCCCTTGCATTCATCGCAGTTGTAGCAGAAATCTGCCTTGAAGGAGAGGTCCAGGCCCTGGGGGAGGATGAGGCTGAATACCTGCTTTCCGGTCCAGTAGGGCTTGCCGTCAATGACGCCCTCGGGCTTGGGCAGCTCTTTTATATCGAACTTCTTTAAGAGCTCCATCACGCCGCGCCGGTCTATTGGCTTTCGGCCATGAGTGAGCAGGAAGGAGCCCGTCACATAGTCGTGAATTCCGCCGATGATAGGGCCGCCGAACCTCGGGGAGAGGATGTTCTCCTGAACCCTCATGAGGATCTCTGCTTCGGCCCTGGCCTCCTCGGTCTGGGGCACATGCATGTTCATCTCGTCGCCATCGAAGTCCGCGTTGTAGGGCGGGCAGACTGCCGGGTTGAGCCGGAATGTCTTGTAGGGCATGACCTTGACCCTGTGGGACATGATGGACATCCTGTGCAGCGAGGGCTGGCGGTTGAATAGGACTATGTCGCCGTCGGCGAGCTGTCGGTCGATCTTCCAGCCGATGTCTATCTGCTCTGCAACCTCCTCGCAGTTCTTGTCTGTGACCTTGACCCTTCTCTGATCGGGGCGGGTGACATAATTGACGCCAGGATGCCGATCGGGGCCGCGCCGGACAAAGGTCTTGACTATCTCCTTGTTCCGGACGTTGGCGATCATAGGGACAGACAGCTCCATAGCTATGTCCATTGGCACGCCGACCTCGCCTATAGAGAGGTTCGGATCTGGAGATATGACAGTCCTGGCGCTGAAGTTGACACGCTTGCCTGAAAGCGAGCCTCTGAACCTCCCTTCCTTGCCCTTGAGCCTCTGAGATAGCGTCTTTAATGGCCTGCCGCTGCGATGGCGGGCAGGTGGCACTCCTGAGACGGTGTTGTCCAGGAAAGTCGTTACGTGATACTGCAGCAGCTCCCAGAGGTCCTCTATGATGAGCTGGGGAGCGCCGGCTTCTCGGTTCTCCTGGAAGCGCTGGTTGATCCTGATGATGTCGACGAGCTTGTGTGTTAGGTCGTCCTCGCTCCTCTGGCCTGACTCTAGTGTGATCGACGGGCGCATGGTCACAGGGGGCACTGGCAGCACAGTCAGAATCATCCACTCCGGCCTGGCTGTGGCCGGATTCATGTCCATGACCAGGATGTCCTCATCGGGGATCTTCTCGAATCGATCCCGGATGTCCGAGGCGGTGAGCTTGTGCCCCTCCTCGATGTAAGAGAGGGGTCTCTCGAATTTTATCTCCTGCTGGGGAGCGCCGCAGTAGGGGCAGGTCTTGTTCTTGCGGGCCTCGGCGAAGACCTTGTTCACAACGTCTTCTTTCATCTGGCCGAGGCGCTCAAGCTCCTGGATCTGCTCCAGGTACATCTTCTTCTCGTTCTCCTTGAGCATGAGCCGGGAGCAATCCCGGCAGATGGCCCGCAGGATCTTTCGGATCAGTTTGGCATGGCCCACGTGGATCACAGGAGCGATCAGATCGATATGGCCGAAGTGGCCGGGGCACTCTCCAGGCCGCCCGCCGCATGAGCGGCAGCGCAGGCCCGGATCTATGACTCCGAGCCGCGGGTCCATGAGCCCCATCTCGATGGGAAAACCGTCATCATCATATGTATCAGCAGTGATGATCTTGACTACGCTCATCTTCCTAAACTCTTGTGGCGAGATGAGGCCGAAGCGGATCTTGCCGATTCTCTTTGGAACTGTCATATCTTCCACCTAAACCGCGTCTTCCAGGATCAGACGCGGCGCTACACCTAATGATTTGATCTCGTCGAGCAGCAGCTTGAAGGCATAGCTCATCTCCACCGGATAGATCTCCGTATCCGCGCCGCATGTCGGGCAGAAGTCAGCATTTCTGCGCCGGTCGTGGATGGCGATCATTCCGCAGTGGCTGCAAACAAGCTCAGTTACCTTATCCGATTCATCCACCAGCCGCTCCTTCAGTGCCAGGGCTGCCCCATGAGCTATCAGGACATCTCTCTCCATCTCACCAAACCGGAGGCCTCCTTCGCGGGCCCTGCCTTCGGTGGGCTGACGGGTCAGGACCTGAACGGGGCCGCGGGACCTTGCGTGCATTTTGCCTGTCACCATGTGGTAGAGCTTCTGGTAGAGGATCACTCCAACGAAGACATCAGCCATCACCTGCTCGCCTGTTGCCCCATTGTAGACGATCTCACGACCGGTATGAGAGAATCCGAACTTTGTCAGTGCTCCACGCAAATCTGGCTCATTCTCGCCCAAAAAGGCCGTCGCGTCTACAAACCTGCCCTCGAGGGAGCCTACCTTGCCACCGATCATCTCCAGGACGTGGCCCACTGTCATACGTGAGGGAATGGCATGGGGGTTTAGCAGCAGATCCGGCACCACTCCGGATTCTGTGAAGGGCATGTCCTCCTGGGGCACGATCAGCCCGACCACGCCCTTCTGGCCGTGCCTTGAGGCGAACTTGTCTCCGAGCTCCGGAACGCGCTGGTCACGGGTCTTGACCTTGGCCAGGCGATTGCCGTTTTGGGACTCGGTGAGTATGACCATGTCCACGGTCCCCTTCTCATTCGAGCGCATGTTAACCGATGTATCCCGCCTCTGCTGTGCTGTGAGCCCGAACTCTGAGGGCTCCTCCAGGAAGCGGGGCGGGCTGGTCTTTCCTACTAGAACATCATTGGGGCCAACATAGGCATTGGGGTTGACAAGGCCATCTGAGTCGAGTTGATCGTAGGTTTCGCTCCCACGGGCGCCTCGCACCTCCGCATCGGGAATCTCGAACTTGTCCTCCTGGCCGCCGGGATACTTTCTCTCCTCTCCCTCTGAGACGCGGAAGAAGTGGCTTCGTGCCAGCCCCCTCTGGATCGAGCCTCGGTTCATGACAAGGGCATCCTCAATGTTGTAACCCTCGTATGCCAGGACGGCCACGACGAAGTTCTGGCCGGCGGGCCTCTCCTCGAAGCCTATGGCCCCTGAGGTCTTTGTCCGGACTATTCCCCGCTGGGGGCTGTTCAGGTAATGACCCCTTGTATCGGGCCGGAGTCTCATATTGGCTGTGGACATTCCCAGGCACTGCTTGACCATTCCTGCGCCCATTGTGTTCCTGGGGCTGGCATTGTGCTCAGGGTAGGGAACCAGGCCTGCGGCGATGCCCAATATGAGTGACGGGTCCAGCTCCAGGTGGGTGTGGTCTGGGGTGAGGTCTTCCTCCCAGATGGCGATCAGGCTGTTCTCCTCCTCCTCGGCATCCAGGTACTCGACCCTCCCTGATGAGATGAGATCGGAAAACGACATCTCGCCGCTTCTTATTTTGTTGACATGCTCGGACAGGCCGTCCTCGACGACGATCATCGGCCTCCTGGCCCGGCCTGAGTCAGTGTTCATGAAGATCTCATTTGTGTCCTCGAAGTAGGCCACATTCATCTGGCTGCTTATGCTTCCGGCACGTCGGAGCCTGCGCAGATTAAAAACCAATGTCTCTGGATCATCATGGTGCCCTACGATCTCGCCATTGACGTAAACCCGCGCACCTGAACTCAAGGCCTCATCCAACATTACCACCTACCGCAATCACGCCTAAATCCATTAAGATCTTCTTGATGCTCGCCGAATCATCAGCGCCCTTCGAGAGCTCCACTCCCTGGGCGAAGTTCTTGACAAGGCCGCAGTTCGGACCCTCGGGGGTCTCGCTCGGACAGATGCGGCCCCATTGAGTTGCATGAAGATCCCTGGCCTCGAAGTGGGGCTGGGATCGAGAGAGTGGAGAGATCACACGTCGCAGGTGAGAGAGGGTTGCCATGTAGTCCGTCCTGTCGAGGAGCTGAGAGACGCCTGTCCTGCCGCCGACCCAGTTGCCAGTGGCAAGGGGATGGATCATCCTCTCTGTGAGCACATCAGCTCTCACCGTCGTCACGACGTTCAGCTCCCTGTTTCTCATGCTGGCCCTCTCAAGCTGGTACTTGATGTCCCTCGTCAGGCGGTTGAAGGCAACACGGAAGAGGTCCTCCATCAGATCCCCGGACAGCTTGAGCCTCTTGTTTGAGTAGTGGTCCTTATCGTCCTCGCCCCTTCTTCCGAGCGCCAGCTCGAAGCATGCATCGGCCATGCGTGAGAGGAAAAGCGCCTTTGCGTATCGATCTTTCTCATCTACACCTATATGTGGCAGCAGGTAGCGGTCCAGAACATATGTGGCCCTTTTCTTCTGATACTCCTTGGCCTGGCCTGCTGCAACCCTCGATCCTATCTTCTCGAGGGCCTCGTCTGTGGTCGAGACCTCGGCTTCCTCGAGGTTCTCGAGCATGAACTTTATGATTTCGGGGTTGTCCGATACGCTTTTCACTATATCCATATCGGTCTCCATCCCCAAAGACCGCAGCAATGTCACGAAGTTGAGCCTTCCGGAGACGGACGGGAATGAGACCTCCATTATGGATTTTTTGCTACGCTCGACTATGACCAGAGAACGATATCCCTGCCTCTGGCTGAAAACCTTGGCAACCTCTATGTTCTCATCGTATCGCTGGTTGAACTCAACGAGGATCTTGTTCGGCGCCAGGTCCTCGAGAGTCATTATTACCCTCTCAGAGCCGTTGACAACGAAGTAGCCTCCTGGATCCGACGGGTCCTCGCCGTAAGTTATCAGCTCGTCTGCAGAGAGGCCATGGAGGTTGCAGATCTTGGAGTTGAGCATTATCGGCAGAGTGCCTATGTCAGCCTCCACAAGATCCTTCTCCGTCTCGCCCTCGACTATGGTCATCTCGAGCTTGATTGGAGAGGAGTATGTCAAATTGCGAAGACGGGCGTCGTTTGGATAGAGCCTCTCTATTGAGCCGTCGGCTTCGCGCACCATTGGTCTTTCCACCCGGATGCTGCCGAGCTTAACGTATGTATTCTCGATGTTGGTCTCGATTATGCCTACCTCATCTATGACCTTTTGAAGGCCCTTATCAATGAAATCATTGAATGAGTTTATGTGATGGTGCACCAGCTTGTCCCTGGTAAAATAGGAGCCATAAAGAATATTTCTATCGAGCAAAGGACCACCCTTAATCGATTACCAGCCGGTAAAAGATCGATTGCTTAGCTGTAGTACTCTTTCTTGCTATTTTAATTATATCGCCAACTTTTGCCCCGATCTCTTTGGCCGCTGGATCGCTGATGTGAATTTTAGGCAATTGTGGGGCTGTTATGCCGAATGCTTCCAGTACCTCTGATGCATCCTCTGGGGTGAGCAGCACATGTTCCGGCACAGTTTCATGATCTCTTACGGTAAATTTGGTCACTCGAACCACCTATAGGTAGATGGTGCAGCAGATCGGCTCAAGGAAACTCCAAACGGGCTCGGGGGGATTTGAACCCTCGACCACCTGGTATCCTCATCCAAAAATTTAAAAGCCAGACGCTCTGCCTAACTGAGCTACGAGCCCCCGTTTCCTGGCATGCCTCGAGCAATTTGTGCTGCACGCATTTTGCAATACAGGCATCCCACATAAAAGCTTTTTCCTTTTTTCCGGGTGGGACTCTAGACGAGTCCCACCAGGCGAGCTATCTCAGTTCCTACCTCGGATGTGGTCGAGCTTCCGCCCAGATCGTAGGTCTTTATTCTGCCATCGAGCAGGTTCTTCTCAATGGCTGAGACTATGTCAGCGGCAGCTTTTGGCTGGCCGAGGTGCTCCAAGAGCATTGCACCGGCCCAGATGGTTGCAACCGGGTTGACCTTGTTCTGGCCCTTGTACTTGGGTGCCGAGCCGTGGATGGGCTCGAACATGCTGGTACCCTCAGGATTGAGGTTTGCTCCGGGTGCAAGCCCCAGGCCGCCCTGGATCATGGCACCGAGGTCGGTGATTATGTCTCCGAACATATTCGGGGCCACAACGACATCAAACCACTCGGGATTCTTGACGAACCACATGGTTATGGCATCGACGAAGTTGAAGTCGTGTTTGACCTGTGGATAGCCTGCTGCCACATCCAGGAAGACCTCGCGCCAGAAGCCGTAGATATCGCTGAGCACATTGGCCTTGTCAACAGATGAGACCAGTCCGCGTCTCTTCATGGCCAGATCAAAGGCGTACTTTATCACCCTTTGGCACCCTTCGCGGCTCACCTCTCCGATCTGATAGCCTATCTCCTCGCTGTCTGATTCGACGTCGAGGCCGAACTTGATGTTATAGAGGCTCCGCTTGATCTCAAAATCGGCATGGCTCCGGCCACGGCGTGCGCGACTGCCTATGCCGATATAAAAGTCCTCGGTGTTCTCCCGAACGACGACGAAATCTATGTCCTTAGATGTCTTATCCTTGAGCGGGGTCCAGATGCCCTCCAGGAGCTTGACGGGGCGCAGGTTGACATACTGATCGAAGTAGAACGCATTGTGAGCAGCACGCCTTTTTCAAGTATTCCTGGCTTGACGCGCGGGTCGCCGATGGCCCCCAGGAAGATGGCTGGATAGGCTGAAAGCTCTTTGAGAGTCTCCTCAGAGACCAGCTCTCCGCTCTTCAGGTAATGCTCAGCCCCAAGGGTGAAATCAATCCAGTCCAGTGAGAAGTTGTATTTGTCAGCCGCAGCCTCCAGGACCTTCTGGCCCTCGACCACAATCTCCGGCCCTATGCCGTCTCCCGGGATAACCGGTACTTTATACTTCATGCCTTCACCTTTGTAACCTGTCGCCTTGTGTACTCTACGAGCCCGCCGGCATCAACTATCTCCCTGAGAAAATCCGGAAGAGGCGTGGTCTTATATTGCCTGTTAAGGGATTTGTTGGCGATCATCCCTCCGGCCATATCTATCTCGATCTGTGAGCCGTCGACGATCTCGGGAGCCTCTTTGCATATGAACAGAGGCAGGCCGATGTTGATTGAGTTTCTGAAGAATATCCTGGCAAAGGACTTGGCAACCACAGCTTTGACCCCGGCGCCCTTCAGTGCCAGTGGGGCATGCTCCCTGGAGGAGCCGCATCCGAAGTTCTCTCCTGCCACCACATAGTCGCCCTCTTTCACCATTCCGGCCATCTCAGGGCGGACGCCTTCAAAGAGATGTGCTGCCAGCTCTCGCGGGTCATTGATCACCAGATAACGCCCTGGGATGATGGCATCGGTATCGATATCGTCTCCAAATTTCCAAGCTCTGCCAGGCAAAAGCATCAACTCCATTCTCTCTAAGGGATTCTTGTTCTCTTGAGAGCAAAAGACAGGGGACATCATGGCATCGCCTGATGTACAACTGATCGAAGATATCCCCGGCCGATTGAATTTGTATCCTGTGCAAAGCAGATGAAGAAATATATAGTTTATCGATGCTGCGGCGGGAGGTATTGAGAAGAGGGCCTGGCAATGCTCCCGGCTGGCTTTGGTCGACGCAAGGACTTATAAAAAATAATAAAACAACGACAGCACCTTTTATTACCTGTCAGGGATACTAGCGAAAGCATATATGAGCGAAATATCCGCGAAAGCATCCGCGCAAATGGCCGCTCCATATCAGGAAGATGCCTAAGGTCAGTGTTTTGCGCAGATCGCCGAGATTTTGCTGTCCGGTTTAAGGTGAAGCAAAGAAGATATAAATGGTGCGAGGAGGGAGTCAAGATCTCCATGTCTGTCCGTTTGAATGGATGGTCATGTGCTTATAAAGGCATGCAAGGCAGCATTCAGGGAGCCTGGGGGATATGAGGGACGAGGGGTATTTGGGCAGGGGTAGGGTCATCTTGATAAATCGGGATGGAAATATGATAGGACAACGTAATTATTTTGAGGTGCTCTGACTTGATCGACCGCAGCAAGATCTTGGAGGTCTTGAGGGGATACGACCTCGATGATCTGCGAATCGGGATGATTGCATCCCATTCTGCACTGGATACGGCAGATGGTGCAGTAGAAGAGAATTTCAGGACGCTGGCTGTATGTCAGGAGGGGAGGGAGAAGCCATATGTCAAATACTTCCGCGCCAGCAGGGACAGATCTGGAAAGATCGTAGGCGGCATGATCGATGAGGTCATGATGCTTGATAAGTTCTCCCGGATTATAGATCAGGAGAACCAGGAGGCTCTTCGGAAGAAGAATACCCTTTTTGTGCCCAACCGCTCTTTTACCTCTTACTGCGGCATAGATGCCGTTGAGGATCAGTTCTCAGTGCCCCTGCTCGGCTCGCGAAATCTGCTGCGATCCGAGGAGCGGGGGGATAAGAGGGATTATTACTGGATACTAGAGAAGGCAGGGCTGCCTTTTCCGGAGCCGATCGAGGCTGAGGATATAAAAGAGCTTGTGATGGTCAAGCTGCCCCATGCCGTAAAGACCCTTGAGAGGGGATTTTTCACAGCCTCATCTTATGAGGAGTACTGCCAGAAGGCAGATCTGCTCTTGCGCCAGAATGTCATAGACCAGGATGGAATAGAGCTTGCCAGGATCGAGCGCTATATCGTCGGGCCTGTCTTCAACCTGGACTTCTTCTACTCGCCGATCAGCAGCCAAATCGAGCTGATAGGAATTGACTGGCGGTTCGAGACATCTTTGGACGGCCACTGCCGCCTGCCTGCACCCCAGCAGCTTACGCTAAATGATAAGCAGATCAACCCCGAGTACACTGTATGCGGTCACAACTCTGCAACCCTTCGCGAGTCTCTCCTTGAGAAGGCCTTCGAACTTGCTGAGAAGTACGTGGCTGCGACCCAGGAGCATTATTCGCCCGGCATCATAGGGCCCTTCTGCCTTCAGACCTGCGTTGACAAGGACCTCAACTTCTACATCTATGATGTGGCTCCGCGAATCGGAGGCGGCACCAATGTGCATATGGCTGTTGGGCACCCTTACGGAAATGCCCTCTGGCGGACAAACATGTCCACGGGTCGCCGGCTGGCTCGCGAGGTGCGCATAGCTCTTGAGAACGACTGCCTGGAGAAGATCATAACCTGAACATGGATCAGATTACTGATGCGTGCGGCGCGGGCGTCGAGGTTCCAAAGAAGCTTCACCGCACCGCAAAGAAGCTGGCTGCCGCTGGCGAGAGCCTGGTGCAGATTGCGCCTGCGCTCCTGCACAGCCGGGCCTCGGAGCAGATGCTGGCCTTCGCCCGGATGGGGATGCTGGAAAAGGTTCTGGGCTATCTGGTGACAACTGACCGGAATATTCACTTCGTCCGTCCCGGCATAGCCTGGGACAGCGTCCAGACTGTGCCGCTAGATATCATCGATGGTGTTGAGTATGTTGATGAGTTTCACAACAACACCCTCAAGATCAAGGTAGGGGAGAAGGCAGAGAAGATCACCTTCTATGACGACCTGGACGGCATCAGGTTCTACCAGTACATCAAGCATAAAAAGCCGCAAAAGGGGTAGCTGTTTTATGCAGGAAGATCCTTTGGATGAGGCCTGTCAGCTTCGGGTTCTGTTCAAAAAGATAACATCATTTTGTCCTTTGAAGTCAGAGTCCCCGGTCAACACGCTGGCAGCTTCACGCCTGGCCGTAGCGTAGACAATTGAGTCTCCCAATCCCCATTTGAGCCTATGCCTGATCCGGGCGGCTTCGACTGCGATCTCTTCATCCACATCGATCAGGAGGCAGCGCTCTTTCATGGCGGCCTTCTTCTCTTCGGCGATTCTTTCATCGTAAACGTGGAGGATCCAGCGATAGACCTCCGCCAGATTGATTGTGCTGATTATGAGATCCTGGTCGTCATCCAGATAGCCCATGACCACCTTCCCTACGTCACTGCCTTGGAAAAACTCGATCCAGGCCCAGGAGTCAATCAAAACGGTCAATCTC
>JBFYLF010000057.1:0-10285 GCA_041305505.1 Methanothrix sp.
ACCTAAAGGATGGGGAATTCGTGACCCTCCGCACTCCCTATGTATTAATCCTCCAATAACCGAGGATTAATGTACGCATCATCCGCTACATCAGGTAGATTGCTATATATGAAGTTCTCCCAATTGATTTTTGAAGCGGTTTCTCTAGTCAATGTAAATGAGGTTCCTCTTACTGTACCCTCATTACCATATTCATCAATTCCTTTTAGGTAGGTACTGATTCTAGCTTTTGTAACACGTGGATCTTTGAATAACTCTTTGAACATATCCGATGTATCGCTTTCCTGCAACACTAGATTCCAATATTCTTCGTCGGGGCGCATAATGACTACGTAACCATCATCAGATACGGAAATGGATTTTTGGCTACCGATCATGTCTTCAACATCTTCTTCGGTCAAATTCTCAGATAAATCCTCGCTTGATTGAGATGATGATACTAGGATCACCTGACATTGCCCCAATAATCATCAAAATTACAAAGGCGTATACAACATACCCAATTATCTTAATAACTTTGCTCTTGCTATTTAATAGCGGAAGCTTATCTGTCAGTCCCATTAAATCCCTCCTACTTAGTGCCTTCAGATAATCGTCTCTTTACTCCACCGTCACCCGCTGCGCGTTCACCACCACCAGCTTGGGAAGATGCACCTCCAGTATGCCCTCCTTGAAGCTGGCCTTCACCTGCTCTGGCTTGATCTCCATAGGCAGCTTGATCTCCCTGTGGCGGGGCGCTGTGCCCATCTCCCTGCGCAGGTACTTTCCTTCTCTTGCCACCATCTTGGCATCCACAGTGAGGTTGTCCTCAGTCACCCGCAGGTCGATGTTCTCCTTGCTCGATCCGGGCAGAGCCACCAGGGCGATCAGCTCCTCCTCTGTCTCTATGATGTCCACAAGAGCCTGATCATAGCCCTTGGTCTCTGAAATCTCGCTGCTCACATCTCCCAGGATCTTCTTGGCCGCCTGGCTCGCCTGGCTGGACATCCTGGCAGCCTCGACTGCTGCCTTGCCGATCACTCGCTCCAGATCGCTGCTACCCGATGAATCTGATCTCATGCTTTTAAAATAGGTCTCATTCTCATAAAACCTTTTGCTTTTCCTTGGTCAGCGGCCTGCCCAGAAAGCGGCCATATCCGGGCGCGACCTGGAGGTCTCCGTCGTAGACCACCCGCCCCCGAACAATTGTCATCTGGGGAAATATTGCCTCTCTTCCCTGGTATGGCGTCCACTCTGCCCGACTGTGCAGGCGATCGGCATTGATCTCGGTTATGACTTTTGAGTCGATGATGACCAGGTCTGCATCCATGCCCCTCTCGATCCTGCCCTTTCTGGCAAGGCCGAAGATCTCTGCCGGGCGCGCCGAGATTGAGGTTCCTCTTCACAGCCATGAGCATCAGTGGCAGCATGGTCTCGACTCCTGGAACTCCCGGCGGGGCCTCCCAGATGTCCTCCCTCTTCTCCTCGGGCAGGTGAGGCGCATGATCCGAGGCCAGGATGTCGATCGCGCCGGAGCGCAGAGCCTGCCAGAGGGCATCGTTGTCCGCCTGGCCTCTCAGGGGCGGGTTCATCTTGAGATAGCTGCCCTGCTGCCGCCTGTAATCCCGCTCATTGAGCAGTAGATGGTGCGGCGCCACCTCGGCTGTGACATCACGCCCCGCCCTCCTGGACTCTTCCACTGCTGCCAGCCCCTGGGCCGAGCTGAGGTGACAGATGTGCAGGCGCTGTGAAACTGCGCAGGCCTTCTCTATCGCCAAAGCCTCGGCTCTGGCCGGGCGGGCCAGTGAGTAGACCTCCGGGTCATGCCGGCCAGAGAGCTCCGCCGCCTTCTCCTTGATGATCGCCCCATCCTCGGCATGCAGGCAGGCCAGCATCCCAGCCTCTCCTATCCTGGAGATGATTGCCGCTAGATCGCTGTCGCTGTGCTCATAGGAGAATATCTCCCCTATGGCCTGGGCCCCGGCCTTCTTCAGCTCCTCGATCTCTCCTGGGCCCCCATTGAGGCCGAAGTCCACGAAAGAGCGGTGCCTTGCGATGTCGAGCTTCTCCTCAAAGGACCGGGCATCCATTGTTCGCGGCACGGTGTTGGGCTGGTCTATGACGGAGGTCACCCCTCCCGCCGCAGCCGAGGCCGAGCCGCTGGCCCAGTCCTCCTTGTAATTGGGGCCAGGGTCTCGAAAGTGCACATGAACGTCTATTGCTCCCGGCAGGACCAGCATCCCCCTGGCATCGATCCTCTCCTCTGCCCGATGGGCACCGCCCAGTGCCTCAATCCTGCCATCCTTGATCCAGATGTCAGTGCTCACCTGGCCCTTGGCTGTGAAAACCCTGCCGTTCTTTACCGCCAGATCAAAGTTTATATCCAAACCTCCTCAGGAGATTGCGCCTTTCTGCCACATCAGTGGCGCTCTCAACGCCTTTGGGGGAAAAGCCGTCTATGACGCCCATGATGCCCCGTCCCAGCTGCGTCTCTGCCACCACAACCTGGCAGGGATTCGCCGTAGCGCAGAAGATGCTGCAGACTTCAGGCACGGCCTTGAGGCTGTTTAGCACATTGATTGGAAAGGCGCCCTTCATCAGCAGAACGAAGGTATGGCCGCATGAAAGGGCCAGAGAGTTCTCCCTGGCCGCTGCGGCCAGAAGCTCCTCGTTTCCCTCTGTGCGCACCAGACACTCCCCGCTGGCCTCGGAGAAGGCCACGGCGAACTTGGCTCCGGGCACGCCTCCAGCCATGACCTCATAGATGTCCTCCGCAGTCTTGATGAAGTGGCTCTGTCCCAAAACCAGGTTCGCTCCCTCAGGAATCATCATATCAACTATCTTCAGCTCCATCTTCATACCATCCAGGAAGAGCTAATGGCGGCTGCAGACTTATACTTTAGGGAAGTGCGAGAAAAAAAATGGTTGGACAGATGCGAAGAGACTATTCGAGGGCGAGCGCATGCGTCCTTACTTATGACGGAGCCCCTTCTTGGGCCCCAGGGATTGGCTGGCCATCTTATTCCTCTTTCGAGTAATTATAAAGGATACTAAATAATATACTGAAATAAAAAGGATCGAGGAATATAGAGCCATGGCGATCGATTCCAATATATTCAGCCGCAGCAGAAAATACGAATAGGGGATATAAATCAAGAACACTATCGCTCCGGCAATCGCCGACTGCTGCATCAGAGTGTACTCTCTAAAGCGCAGGATCATCTCGGCATAACTCAGATTGGAAAAATTCACCATAAGTCCTCCTTTTCGTCTAGCTTCAGCATCCCCTTTCTGCTCATATAAAGCCTTGTCCACCAGAGATTGGATAGCGGTGCTAAAACCAGCAGGCTTATCATTCCTGTGATCGCCGAGATGGCCTGGCCCTGCCCGGCCTCACCAGTGGAGAAGGCCCCGCCTATCATCTGCAGCGCCATGGATAAGGCTACCACCACCAGCCAGAGCACTGCCACATCAAACTTGTTGTACCTGAAAAAGTCTATGGATGCAAATAGAGCCTGCACCGGCCGCAGGTCCTCCAGCACCAGAGCATAGGGCATAACAGCCAGGATTATGGTGATGGCCAAGGCATATAGTACGGCTATAAGAATCAGAGCCACCGTCATGAGGCTTATGCTCTCCAGCCCGGAACCAGAGAGCGGAAGCAGCAAGACCATGCCGATCAGAATAATAAAAGTCATTAGCAGCTCTGCTAAAAACATGCCCAGGAAATGCCTCCTTCCAGCCGACCACATGGCAGATGTATCCGACTTTCCCTTCTCCAGAGCCTGCCTGGCCATGCCTATGGCCCCCACGGCAAAGAAGGAATCTATCAATGCCACCAGAATAAAGACGGCCAGAACGGCCAGGACTATCTGCATTAGATCGCTGCCCTGCAGGCCGGCCAGATACTCTTCAATCTGATTTGACAGCATTTGACCTTCCTGCATATCCTGAAGAGCAGTCTCATTCAAGCCCTCCAGTGGTATTAAGCCTGAGAAGATGACTGCGATGAGGCCCACAAAGAGGCCAGTCATTGCAAAGAAGAAGCCCAGCAGATGAGGTATGCAGAGGTTAAGGTTGCCCCGCCAGAGGGAGAAGCCCCTCCCTAAAAGCTCATTTATGCTCTCCATCTTCCTAGTCCTCCAGGCCCTTCCAGATGATGTCCCCGACATGATGCAGAGACTTGACAGCTTTTCCCTCACCCTTCATCTCACATCCGGCAACCAGAGCCCGACCAACAGCCAGAGGCTTTTTATGCCTCTCTTCCATAACTATGACCAGGTCGCCCACGGCAATCTCAGGATCTGCAGAGACTATCCCGGGCTTCATGATGTCTGCGCCGTTGACAACAAAACGCACGGCTCCGGCATCAACAACCACCAGTCGCTTTGACGGAGCAAGCTCAATGGCTCCGAGCACTGTGAAGAAGGGCTGATCGTCCACAATCATGAGCAGCGGCCGGCCGTCGACGAAGATCAGATCTACTCCTTCATCGCTTATGGCCATCTCTAGAGATGACATGCGCAGGCGAGAGGGATCATCCAGAAAGGGCTCTATCTTGGCTATGATCTTCCTGGCGTCGCTCCCCTTGAGATGATGCCTGGATTTTATCTTCATAGCTACATGCATATCCCGATAGGTTTAAATATGCAACGAGCACGTCTCCAATTCGAAGCCTTTTGCGGTTATTCAATCGCTGGAGAGAGGTTAATGGGTCAGAGACCGCTTGATATTCTGAATGAATCACTGAATGGGCCCGTCATCGTCAAGTTAAAGGATGGAAGGGTCTTTCGGGGAGAGCTGCAAGGTTATGATATCCACATGAACCTGGTGCTCGAAAAAACTGAGGAAGTAGCAGAAGGGGCGGTGGCACGTATTATCGGAACGGTAATCGTGCGAGGAGATAACGTTGTATATATTTCGCCATGAGGTGTTCTAGATGACTAAAGGCACTCCTTCTATGGGCAAGCGCCACAAGAGTTCTCACATCAGATGCAGACGCTGTGGCAGCATATCGTTTAATTTCAAGAGAAAAGTGTGCGTTCAATGTGGGTTTGGCCATTCTGCAAAGCTGAGAAGCGCCAAATGGATGAGAAAGGCGGACTACTAGAGGCATAAAGTTGCACGATGCCTGCGGCGTTGTAGGGATATCCTTCAATGAGACGGGCAATAATGTAGCTAAGTCCATTTATTATTCCCTCTATGCCCTCCAACATCGAGGGCAGGAGGCGGCAGGCATATCGGTCCACGACGGCAAGGCCATTCGTACCCATAGGGGCATGGGCCTTGTCTCAGAGGTCTTCGATGATGCCCAAATTGCACTTTTGCGCGGCCAGGTGGGCATTGGCCATGTACGTTATCCTACAACAGGCCGGTCAAACATCGAAAACAGTCAGCCTGTTCTTGTGAAATTCAAGGATGGGGCTATAGCAGTAGCTCATAATGGCAATCTTGTGAACTCCACAGAGCTTCGAGATGGTCTGGAGCAGGCGGGCGACATATTCTATTCAACATCTGACACCGAGGTCATAGCCCACCTCTTCGTCAAAGAGCTTATGCGCTATGATCTTTTGGAGGCTGTGCGGGCTCTCATGAGAAAGATCGTGGGCTCTTATTCCCTGGTATTTCTCTGGGGAGATACCGTCCTCGCAGTGCGCGATCCTCTGGGGATCAAGCCTCTATGCATCGGCGAGATTGACTCAGGCTTCATGGTGGCCTCTGAAAGCGCCGCCGTGGATACTCTCAATGGCAAGCTCATCCGAGATGTCAAGCCTGGCGAACTGGTCGTGATCAGGCACGGAGAGATGAGATCTCATCAACTGGCTCGACTTCCCAATTCTTCTCATTGCATATTCGAGTACATCTATTTCGCGAGGCCGGACAGCATCATGGACGGGCGGCTGATTTACGATGTCCGGGTGAACATCGGGGCCAATTTAGCCCGTGAGCATCCGGCCTGTGCCGATACCGTCACGCCGATCCCCGATTCAGGCATAACCCTGGCTGTAGGCTATCACCAGTGCTCAGGGATCCGGTACAGGGAGTGCCTGATGAAGAACCGCTACATCGGCAGGACATTCATCATGCCCGATCAGAGCATGAGAGAGACTGCTGTCCGCCTGAAGATGAATACCATCAGGCCCAACATCGAGGGGCACAGTCTGGTTTTGGTGGACGACTCCATCGTGCGGGGCACTACAAGCCGCAGGATTGTGGACATGGTCCGACGGGCCGGAGCCAAGGAGGTCCATGTGCGCATCGGCAGCCCCCCAATCATGGCGCCATGCTATCTGGGAATAGATATGGCCAGCCGGGAGGAGCTGATCGCCGCCCACAAGACCGTGGCCGGGGTGGAGGCGGTTATCAACGCCGACTCCCTGGGATATGTGAGCCACGAGGGACTGGTGGATGCTGTTGGCATAGCAAAGGAGAATCTATGCATGGGATGCCTCACCGGTATTTATCCAGTGGAGATTCCGGGAGAGAAGTGCATGGCAGCGCAGACGAGGCTCTCCGAGTATATTGCGAAAACCACGGAAGAAAGCACCTGATCTCTGAATGTATTTCCCTCAGTTCATGGAGAGGCTGCAAGACTATTCTTCCAAAATTAATCTTGTGCCGGCGGTAGCTCACCTCGGATAGGAGCGACCTAGCCTTCTCCTGAAGCAGATCCAGGCTCTCGCGCAGATCCCTCTCAACCCCGCCTGAGCGGCAGTCCTCTTTTTGGGATAGCTCGCAGAATAGGACGGCTGCAGAGTGTTAGTGGTTCATGACAGGGTGCTCCTCGGATGTTGGAATGGATACCAGCATGTCGCAGATGGCCAGCTCCCCCATCATCGAGCCCTACTTCTCGTCGGCCAGAGCGCCCTTTGGCTTCCATCTGGATGAGGCCAAGTGGAGGGTGGAGAGCCTGGGGACGGTGGAAAGCTCTCAGGCGTCGCCTGCTGCGGGAACGTGGTACAACAAGGGCGGCTCTCTGGTGGTTCCGGCCGGTGGGGGGTGGAGTATGCGGCTGAGTTGGAGGTAACGAGGGGATCGGCGGGAGCGCTGGATGATTTTGCCACCCACTCCACCGCTGCCAACTCGAAGACGAATAAGGAGGCCACGACAAAGATTGGCATCAGCTCCGGAGTCTCCATGAGGGGGTCGGTCGGCCTGTCTGGCTATGTGCTGGACCTGGCGGCCAAGGGGACATATTACCTGAACTGCAAGACTGGACAGGCGTCGATATCGGCCATTGCTTTCAAACGGAGTGAGCAAAAGACGAGGATAAGGGCGGTGTGCGGGTATTGTGATTGTGGGTCTGGCCAGAGGTCTTAATCTTTTTATTATTCGTATGTTAAATATGTGTTGCCTTTATATACCCCATATCCAGGTCGCCATAGCCCTTACACCACCCTACACATAGAAGTTCATGTCATGATATGTCTATAAGATGACATGCACACTCAGACTATGCATCCGGAAGATTTCTTGAGGCAGTTTTAGTCGATGGAGTTTGGATTAAATATCCTATTTACGATTCAAATAAATAAAGTAATATTTTTTAGAATTAGAAAAAGATTTAATAAATGTTATCACCAATATATCCTCAGCTTTGGGCGGGATGATCGTTCGTGGTCCCTTTTGGTCTCCCGCTCAAAACATCACTTGCTGCCGCGCTCATTTGCCTCAATTTGTAGTTTGTCTCGCCGCCCGGAGGTTCCAAATAGAACCTTCTCCCGGCCGGTAGAGATCCCAAACGACCCTGGCAGAACCGGCCGGATTCAAGTTTATATACGCCGATGTCATGATTACTTATTTAGAATATATTAGATATTATATTGATATAAACTCAATAATAGGATTGCCTGGCATTGACAGTTGTCGGCTGATGTCCTGAAAAGGCGGTCGATTGATAGGCGAGGCAACCGGACGCGAGTGGCCCGAGCGGCAGGTAATTGACTGTATTGATCAGCACAAGGGGATAACCGCTTGGCATTAGTGGGCCAGCCCTCTTAGACACTGCATGGAGTACCTGCTTTTCAATGTAATCGTTGGCCATCTTATTGCTCTTCAATACCCTCAGATTAGGAGGTTCGCATAAAATCTGGCCGCACCAGTAGGCGCGACCAGATATTTGCGCAATCAGAGATCAGTTCAGCGGATTTTCAAGAACCGCCCCATGAACGACCAAGTGGTTCAAGTCGTTATTGTTGTTGATTTGAACTTGCATCTTATAGCCTTTGTCCGTTGCGCCTGAAGAAGATTTTGTGTAGGACGTGTTTGCCGAAGCGATCGGAATGAAACCGAACAGACTGGCATGCGCATGAGCCTCAGTGTGGAAGTACTTTTGGAACGACGAGTAGTCGTCGGATTCGAACTCCATATATCCGTTCGGCATCGGTGAAACCAGGAACCCCTTCACGGACTGTAGTCCGCCGCTTTGGAGGATCTGTTTCTGCTTCGGGGCATCTGAGTTGAAGTACGGGCCAGTATCGTCCGGGCCACGGTTGTAGGCCTGCTTCAACAGCGCTGAAGAATACCAGCCGATTTTGCCATCAGTGGTCAGGTTGATGGGCGATGTCACGAGGTAGGCTACAGGATCATACTCCAGATGGATTTTCACTTTTGACATTAGCTGCTTGAAGTTTGACTCACTGTACTCTGCACTCACGGATCCGCCGATACGGAACCACCCCACACTGAAGCTGCCGCCTGCTTTGCCGTTAATCGAGAAACTGGAGGATTCAGTTGCGATGTTCATCAGGTCAATATCGATCTACACCTTCGTTTCGTTCTGGAATTTATTTGGGAAATCCTTATCAACGTTGAAACCCGGCATCAAGACTTTGTTGTTATTGTTATCAAATACTTGCATCCCGCCATTTGTTAAAGACGGTGTTATAATGTTATCCTTGATCCCACGGATTTGATCAGCAAAAGTATCCGCCGCCGAGTTGAGGTTCGCCAGAATATCGATAGCCGCTTTAGCCCTGTTGTAGTTCGGCGCAAAAGCTGGCCAGTTGAATGAACGCTTGAACTCATCCGTGAACTTTCCTGTCACGTAACCCACCTTGTCAGTTTCGGTGATCCGGCCGAATTTCTGTTCCCAGGTATTGACAAGGGAGGCCAGAACCTCCTCGTTTTCCGTCGTCAGCTTCTTTATCTGGTTGGAATCTTTGGTCGAAAAGCCATAGGCCATGTTCTGGATCATATACAGATATCTGATCGTGAACAGATTCGCCGTCGACCAACTGTCCACCTTGTCGTCCGAACCGGGCACGAAGGTACCCGCAATGATCGTATGTGCGTCATCGCTCAACGTACCATCAGCACTCAGAATCGGACGCGATCCCCCGGTACTTCGATGGGTCCCAATCGGATTTCTCCTTCTGGCCCTCGCCGACCAGATGGCTTATCCTGTTCCAGAGATGGATGGGGACTATAACGGGGACTATAACGCCTGTCTGCCTGCCATCTTCATCATAGACATACTGAACTTCCATTGCAACCACAAACCACTTTATAATCGATTTGAAGGTACAAATACTTACTTCGCCCCCGCTTCCACCAGCCCGATCTCCTCCTCCGTCATACCGTACAGTTCGTAGACCAGGGCGTCGATCTGCCTGTCCGTGGCCTCTATCCGGCGAGAGATCAGCGTCCTCTCGTGCTCCGGCCCGGCTCTGGAGAGAGCCTTATGCAGATCGAGCATGGTCTGGACCAGCTCGACCATGAAGTCATGGCGGGCTACACTGAACTGATGGAGGATGTTTTAATTAAATGGATTGTATATTTCTAAGTCTGTCAAATCTGAGAAGTCGTCTTGGTTTCTGGTGACCAGGATCAGGTCATTTGAGAGAGCGGTTGCTGCAATCAGAGCATCTGCCAGCTTAATATTGTTATTGCGTTTCAGCGTTATCGTCAGTTCAGCCAAATAATCATCTATCGGCAAGACTTCAGCGCGCTCCAAGAATTCTTTGGCTTTCTTGAATCCGTCAGGAGTATGTTTTCTCCATCCGAGGAGTTCGATCTTTGTGATTATAGATACAATGAAAGAGTGCTTTAATATCGCCTCAATCTTATCTCCCTCATCCTCCGGGATATCTCCATTCCAATAATAGATCAGGATGTTCGTATCCAGCAGATATCTTCTCATGTTCTTGTCCATTCATCCCGCAGAGCTGCGCTCTCTTTCTTCACATCGATCTCCAGATCCCTGTACATCCCCCGGTACTTCGATGGGTCCCAATCGGATTTCTCCTTCTGGCCCTCGCCGACCAGATGGCTTATCCTGTTCCAGAGATGGATGGGGACTATAACG